>NZ_JBSRVX010000038.1:0-34885 GCF_055134745.1 Actibacterium sp. | reverse complement strand
TGGGGGCCGTCTTCGCCATCTTCGCCGGGATCTACTTCTACTTCGGCAAGATGACGGGCCGGCACTATCCCGAATGGGCCGGCAAGCTGCACTTCTGGATGATGTTCCTCGGCTCCAACCTGACCTTCTTCCCGCAGCACTTCCTGGGCCGTCAGGGGATGCCCCGCCGCTACATCGACTACCCCGAGGCGTTCGCCCTCTGGAACTACTGGTCGTCGATCGGTGCCTTCATCTCTTTCGCGTCGTTCATCTTCTTCTTCGGGATCATGTTCTACTCGCTGTTCCGGGGCGCGAAAGTGACCCAGAACAACTACTGGAACGAATATGCCGATACGCTGGAATGGACCCTGCCCTGCCCGCCGCCCGAGCATACGTTCGAGCAGCTGCCCAAGCGCGAAGACTGGGACCGTGGCCACGCCCACTAAGGCAAGCCAAATGACAGATACGGAAAAGGGCTCCTTCGGGGGCCCTTTTTCATGGGCTGATCTCATCGGCGGGACAGAGCATGTTGCGCAAAAGTGGGAACCGGTTTTGCGTAAAAAACATGCGCAAACAAATAGCTAGAGCCTCGCGTGAATGCGAATGAACGCGACAGGCTCTAGGTCAATGCTGCGACAGCTGCACGCAGGTTTGGCGGGGTTTACTCAGGCGGCATCAGGGTTAAGTTGGGGTATAAGTTGAAACGACGGCTTTCCCAAACACATGCCCTATACATGGACCACCCCCGACACCCGGACCCGCGCCCTGCGGCTTTGGCCGCACCGTTCCCTGCCCCGGCGGGGTATGGCGGTGTTCATTCTGATTACTGTTATGATGATCTCGCTGCCGCTCTTCGCGGTGCTGGGCACGGCTGTGCTCTGGGGATTGCTGCCCTTTCTGATAGCAGCGGTCGCGGCGGTCTGGTGGGGGTTAGAGCGCAGCTATCGCGACGGCAATATCCTTGAGGAGCTGACGCTGGACCGCAACACGATCCACCTGACCCGGACCAACCCCAAGGGAGACCGACAGGAATGGGATTGCAACAGCTTCTGGGCGCGGACGGAACTGCATCCCAAGGGCGGGCCAGTGCCGTTTTATGTCACGCTGAGCGGGAATGGCCGGACGGTGGAAATCGGATCGTTCCTGTCTGAGGATGAGCGCAAGGACCTGTTCAATGACCTGTCCGAGGCATTGCGGATCACCAAGTCCGAGGCTCCGGCCTGAGGTTCATCAGGCCGGACGTTAAGCTGTCTTAACTCAGCCGCGTCTTGATCATCGGGCCGACCGTGCCGAAATCCATCTGCCCGGTGTATTTCGCCTTCAACTCGCCCATGACCTTGCCCATGTCACGGATCGTCGTGGCACCCGTGGAAGAGATCGCCTCGCTCACGGCGGCGTCAATCTCGGCGGCGGTCAATTGGCGGGGCAGGAATTCCTCGATCACCGCGATTTCAGCCCGCTCACGTTCAGCCAGATCGACACGGCCACCCTCTTCATAGGCGCGCACGCTTTCCATGCGCTGCTTGGACATCTTGCCCAGAATCGCCAGAACTTCGGCATCGCCCACGCCTTCGGAATCCGCATCACCGCGCGCGGCGATGTCGCGGTCCTTGATGGCGGCGTTGATCAGTCGCAGCGTGGACAGACGGTCCACCGCCTTGTCCTTCATGGCCTGTTTGAGGGCCGTATTGACCCGGTCGCGCATATCCATACTGCCTATTCCTCGGCGTTGTCAGAGAGGGGACACATAGTATGTCCTACCCCCGGGGGCAACCGTCCGGCCCATCGGCACTGCCATCTATGATTGACGCAGCGCGGATGACTTTGCGGCACGGCAACCCTTGACCCTGACTTGCGTGGCCCGTAAACCTCCGCAAGTTTGCGCCCCTGCTGCGCGGGCGGTCAGGGCATGATCTGCACAGACAGACCCGGTGACCGCGCCGCGCCTGCCATGGGCAGCACCCCTTCCGCACCGGAGACATGCCATGCCCCAGTCCACCGCCCCCCGCCCCACAGCCTGCCTTGCGCTGGCAGATGGCACGCTGTTCTACGGTCGCGGCTTTGGCGCCACGGGCGAGACGCAGGCCGAATTGTGCTTCAACACCGCGATGACCGGATATCAGGAAATCATGACCGACCCGTCCTATGCTGGGCAGGTGGTGACCTTCACCTTCCCGCATGTCGGCAACGTGGGCGTGAACCCCGATGATGACGAAACCGCCGATCCGGTGGCCGCCGGCATGGTGGTGAAATGGGATCCCACAGACCCCAGCAACTGGCGCGCGGCCGAACCGCTGACAACCTGGATGCAGCGCCGGGGCCGCATCGGTATCGGCGGGCTGGATACCCGCCGCCTGACCCGCGCCATCCGCCAGCAGGGCGCACCGCATGTCGCACTGGCCCATGACCCCGAAGGCAATTTCGATATCGCGGCACTGGTCGCGCAGGCGCGTGCCTTTTCCGGGCTGGAAGGGCTGGATCTGGCCAAGGATGTCACCTGTGCGCAATCCTATCGCTGGGATGAAATGCGCTGGGCCTGGCCGCAGGGCCATGTGCGCCGCACCGAGCCCGGCCACCGGGTCGTGGCGATTGATTACGGTGCAAAGCGCAATATTCTGCGCTGTCTGGCCAGCGCGGGCTGCGAGGTGACCGTTCTGCCGGCCAGCGCCACCGCCGAGGATGTTCTGGCGCTGAACCCCGATGGCGTGTTCCTGTCGAATGGTCCGGGCGATCCGGCGGCGACGGGCCAATATGCGGTGCCGATGATCCAGGGCGTGCTGGAACGTGACCTGCCGGTTTTCGGTATTTGCCTGGGCCATCAGATGCTGGCGCTGGCGCTGGGCGCGCGCACCATCAAGATGAACCACGGCCATCACGGCGCCAATCATCCGGTCAAGGATCTGGAAACCGGCAAGGTCGAGATCACCAGCATGAACCACGGCTTTACCGTGGACAGCCAGACCCTGCCCGCAGGTGTCATCGAAACCCATGTGTCGCTGTTTGATGGGTCGAACTGCGGTATCCGGATGGCGGATCGCCCGGTGTTCTCGGTGCAATATCACCCCGAGGCCAGCCCCGGCCCGCAAGACAGCTATTACCTGTTCAAGCGGTTTTCGGCGGCGATGGCGGCGCGGGCCTGACGAAGGCTCTCGCGTGTTAACCCGTTGTTAACCAAGCCGTCCCATGGTCAGATCAGCAGTCTGACCTGGGGGCCTTATGACAGCCAACGCGCAACTGAACCTGATTGTATCATCGCAGCCAAGGCATACCCGCCCCGCACGGCGCGCCCTGGGCAACATTCTGGTCGAAGACGGCGCGCTGGCCCCCGGTGACCTGCTGCGCGCCCTGGCCATACAACAACGTCAGGACCTGCGCCTGGGCGATATCCTGCTGGCCCATGGCATGGTCAGCGAAGCCCAGCTGGTTTCCGCGCTGGCCCGTCAGCATAACGCCTTTCCCGTCGATCTGGACCTGGTGCCGCCCGACCCGCGCCTGATCGACGAAATGGGGATCGAACGTTGTCTGGAAACCGCCAGCCTGCCCCTGCGCCGGCTGGGCGGGGCCACCATTATCGCGACCGCGCGCCCCGATGCCTTTGCCGCGCTGTGCCGCGAACTGCCCGCCAGTTTCGGCGAACCGGTTCTGGCGCTGTGCCAGGAACGGGCGCTGCATCGGGCCATCATCGCGCTGCGCAGCCAGCGGCTGGTGCGCAAGGCCGAAACCCGCGTGCCCGATGCCCAGGCAAGCCGCTATTGGTATGGGGGCGGGCCGCGCCGGGTGATCCTGACAGGGTTTACGGTTCTGCTGGTCGCGCTGGCACTGGCCCCCATCGGCACTTTGGCGGCGCTGACCCTCTGGGCGATGATCTGCATGACCGCAGGCAGCGCGCTGAAACTGGCCGGGGCCGCGGCCACCTGGGACGCATTGCGCCGCCGCCGCGATGCGGGCCCGCCAGCCCAGCGCCCCCTGATTGCCCGCCTGCCCGAAGTTTCGGTGATGGTGCCGCTGTTTCGCGAAGAGGACGTCGTGCCGCGCCTGATCGCCCGGCTGGAACGTCTGGATTACCCGCGCGAGCTGCTGGACATTTGTCTGGTGACGGAAGAGGACGACACCACCACCCGCGACATGCTGGCCCGCGCCACCCTGCCCTTCTGGATGCGCGTCATCACCGTGCCGAATGGCAGCCTGAAGACCAAGCCGCGCGCCCTGAATTTCGCGCTGGATTTCTGCCGGGGGTCGATCATCGGGGTGTGGGATGCCGAAGATGCCCCCGACCCCGACCAGATTCACCGTATCGTGCGCCGGTTTCATGAACGCGGTGCCGATGTCGCCTGCCTGCAAGGGGTGCTGGATTTCTATAATACCGGGCGCAACTGGCTGTCTCGGGCGTTCACCATTGAATATTCGGGCTGGTTTCGGGTGGTCTTGCCCGGCATTGCCCGCATGGGGCTGGTGGTGCCGTTGGGGGGCACCACCTTCTTCATCCGCCGCGCGGCGCTGGTAGAAATGGGCGGATGGGATGCCCATAACGTGACCGAAGATGCCGATCTTGGCGTGCGTCTGGCGCGACACGGCTATCGGACCGAACTGATCGACACCGTGACCAACGAAGAGGCCAATTGCCGGACCTGGCCCTGGATCAAGCAGCGGTCGCGCTGGCTGAAAGGGTTCGCGATGACATGGGCCTCGCATATGCGTCAGCCACGGCAATTGTGGCGCGATATCGGTCCGTGGAAATTCCTGGGGCTGCAGATCACCTTGCTGGGTGCGGCGTCGCAGGCGCTGCTGGTGCCGCTGGTCTGGTCGTTCTGGGCGCTGGCGCTGGGGCTGCCGCATCCCTTGACCGATATGCTGGGCGGGCCTGTGATTCATGCCATGGCCGTCCTGTTCCTTGTCGCCGAGGCGATTACCATGGGCGTGGGGGCGGCAGGGGCGGCCCGGGCGGGAAAAACAGCCCTGTGGGGATGGGTGCCCACCATGCACCTGTATTATCCGCTGGCGGCCTTTGCGATGTACAAGGCGATGTATGAGCTGGTTGCGCGCCCCTTCTATTGGGACAAGACCCAGCACGCGGTTGCCGGCGATTGCGAGGAAACCGACCTGCTGCCGCCGCCCTAGACGCCCCGCCCATATCCCGCGGCATCCAGCCGCAGACGCGCCTCATACGCGGTCGAGATATGATTGCGCAGCGCCTGATCGGCGGCATCACCATCATGGGCCGCAATCGCATCGACGATCGCCGCATGTTCGGCCAGCGCCTTTTCGCCGCGCCCAGCCGCCGCCAGCGAGGTCGTGGCCAGCAGTGCCATGGACCGGTGAACAAGATCAAGCTGCTGGACCAGAAACCGGTTATGCGATGCCAGATGCACCTGCTTGTGAAACCGCCGGTTGGCACGCGACAGCGCGCGCGGATCGCCCAGCAATACGTGATCTTCCTGCACCATCGCGCGCAGAACGCGCACCTCTTCATCGGTGGCATGGCGGGCGGCCAGACGCGCGGCCAGACCTTCCAGGGCACCGCGCACCACGTAAAGTTCGGCCAGCTGGTTATGGTTCAGCGAGGCCACGATCAGGCTGCGCCCGTCCCGCGTCAACAGCGACTGGGTTTCCAGCCGCTGCAGGGCCTCGCGGATGGGGGTGCGTGATACGCCGAACCGTTCGGCCAGTTCGCTTTCCACCAGCCGGTCGCCGGGGCGATAGATTCCGACATCTATCGCATCCAGGATCAGCGCATAGGCATCCTTGGTAACGGGTTTCATCTCGCTCATGCGGCCTCCGATCCTTGGCCCGCACCCTAGCCGCCCCACACCGCCCGATGCAAGCAAAGGTCATTGCCCCGCGCCGCGCCGCGCGCTAGCACTGGGCCATGGTCAAGCATCATTTCACCGATCGCCAATCCTGGGTCTTTGACCTGGACAACACGCTGTATCCGCCGGCCGCGCGATTGTTCGACCAGATCGAAACCCGCATGACGGCCTTCGTGATGCAGGCGCTGAGCCTGGATCAACCAGCCGCCGACCGACTGCGCCACGCCTATTGGCGCGACTATGGCACAACGCTGGCCGGGCTGATGGAACGGCACGATCTGGATCCGGGGCCCTATCTGACCCATGTCCATGACATCGACCTGGCCGCATTGCAGCCCGACCCGAACCTTGCCGCACGCATCCGCGACCTGCCCGGCCGGCGCATCGTGTTCACCAACGGATCGGCACCCTATGCCGAACGAGTGCTGGCCGCGCGGGGTCTGACGGGGTTATTCGATGCGGTTTACGGCGTTGAACATGCCGGATATCGGCCAAAACCAGAGCCCGCCGCCTTTGAGGCGATTTTCGCCACCGACGGGCTGAACCCCGCCTTTTCGGTGATGTTCGAGGACGATCCGCGCAATCTGATCGCGCCGCACGCCATGGGTATGCGCACCGTGCATGTGGCCGCCGCCCCGCAACCGGCCGATCACATCCATCACCACACCAATGACCTGCTCGGTTTTCTGCATCAGTTGACGCAATAGCGACTGCGCCGTTTTGATCACTGGCACAGGCCGGTTTCAGACTATATTCCTGATCTCAGGGGGCATGCCATGAACCGTATCACCACAGATATCCTGATTGCCGGGGGTGGCGTTGCCGGGCTGACGGCGGCCGCGGCCTTTGGCACGGCCGGCTTTTCGGTGCTTTGCGTCGATCCGGCGCCGCCCGTCACCGATGGCACGGCCCAGGGCGCCGACCTGCGCACCACGGCCTTTTTGCAGCCGGCCCGCGATCTGCTGGCCGATGCCGGCCTGTGGGATCGGCTGGCCCCGCATGCCGCCGCGTTGCGGGTGATGCGTATCGTCGATGCCGGCGGAGCGCTGACCGAACCCCGCCTGACCAGGGATTTCATCGCCGATGAAATCTCGGACCTGCCCTTTGGGTGGAACCTGCCCAACTGGCTTTTGCGCCGTGAAATGGTGGCACGGCTGAACGAATTGCCCAATGTCGACTTTCGGCCCGGCCTTGCGGCTGTCGGCGTTTTGACGCGCGAGCGCGAGGCCCTGGTTACCCTGTCGGACAAAACGCAGGTTGCAGCACGGCTGCTGGTCGCCGCCGATGGGCGCGGGTCCGCGATGCGCCAGGCGCTGGGAATAAAACTGCGCATCATCCGCTATGGCCAAAAGGCGCTGGCCTTTGCCGTGACCCACCCGCGCCCGCATGACAATATCTCGACCGAGGTGCACCGCACGGGCGGACCGTTCACGCTGGTGCCGCTGCCCGACCGCGACGGCCTTCCCTGTTCGGCGGTGGTATGGATGGATCGCGGCCCCGAAATCACCCGCCTTGCAGCACTTGCAGATGATCTGTTCGTGCAGGAAATGAACGAGCGTTCCGCCGGGGTCTATGGGCCCCTTGCACTGGCCACCGCGCGCAGCAGCTGGCCCATTGTCACGCAGATCGCCAGCCGCTTTTGCGCCCAGCGCAGCGCCCTGATCGCCGAAGCGGCCCATGTCGTGCCCCCGATCGGGGCACAGGGCCTGAACATGAGCCTGGCCGATATCGCCTTGCTGGTCGAATTGGCCCGCCAGGCCCCCGCCTCTATCGGAACCCCCGCCATGCTGGACAGATACCACCGGCAACGCTGGCCGGATGCAGCCGCGCGCGTGGCCGGGATCGACGCGCTTAACCGGGCCTCGATGATGGGGGCGCCGGGCTTGCGTGACTTGCGGGCCGGGGCACTGAACGCGCTGTATTCGCTGCCCCCGGTGCGGCATGCGCTGATGCGCGCAGGGCTGCGGACATCAGGATAAAAGCGTGAAAAAGTCACATTTTGATCAACTGCTTAACCCAATCTTCAGCGAAGGATGGGCTGAATGACAGGCACCACATGTGTTCTGCCAACCAGAAATGGGCGGTTAAATGGCCGAGGCATCCTTTATACTGAACGGCAACAATGTTCTGGCGGAACCTGCATTCCTTGGCGGATCTTCTCGCGACCGCACCCATCGCGCATCGCGAATCGTTCGGTCCGGTCGCATTCTTTTCTTGCCCGGTCAAACCATCGAATTGCTGGCTGATAATGTCACCGCCCATGGGGAAATCACCGCCGCGACGGTCTTCACGGGCCTGAATGTCTATGCAAATGCCGCTGACTATTTGGGGGGCAGTCCCCGGTACCAGTATGGTCTGGCCAACCCGCAGCAGCCCGTGAACATCTGTTCAGATAGCGCGGCGCTGGGGCAATCTTACGTGCTTGTCGATGCTGGTGGCCTGCGCTGCTGTGACCCCGGCGCGCCTGCGCTTGGGCAACTGCTGCTGGCATCCGACATCGATCTGACGCCCGTGCCAAATGGTGTGCCGGTCAAACTTCCAGGCACCCCCGGTGATCACAATGCGTCAATACAACCGACGGCACAGCCTGCCATTTCCGCCGACACCGATTGCGACACCGCTATTCCCGGCAGCTTCGCGCGCGGAACCCTGATCGAAACAGATGGCGGGCCTGTCCCGGTCGAATCATTGCGTGAGGGCGATCTGCTTCGGGTTCTGGACGGGTCGCTGAAACCCGTGCGCTGGATCAGATCGCAAACCGTGGACGGAACCGGTCGTGACGCGCCCGTGCGTATTGCTGCGGGTGCCCTGTGCAACCGGCGCGATCTGCTGGTGTCGCAATCCCACCGTATCTTGCTGTCTGGCCCGATGGCAGAGCTGCTTTTCGGCGACTCACAACTTATGGTCGCTGCGGGCGATCTGATCGACGGCGCCGAAATCCAGCTGTCTGCCTGCGCGCAGATCGAATATTTTCATATTCTCATGGATGGCCACCAGGTGCTGTTCGCCGAAGGCTGCCCCGTGGAAACAGCCCACCCGAGCGAGCCGGCCTTGCAATCGCTGGATCGCAAGACGCGACGCGAATTGCGCGACCTGTTTCCCGACCGTCGATACCCCGCCTTTCCGGGCGGCCTGTCGCGGCGCGCGCTCAGCATGATCGAGGCGCGCGCCTGGCAATTGTTCGATGCCGCCACTAGCCCAGCGGCCCGGGGCGTCTCTCTTCGGACAGCAGCACATTCGCTTCGACATCGCCCACTCCGGGCAGCGTCATGATCCGGCGGCGCAGGACACGCTCGAAATCAGACAGATCACGCGCCACCACCCGCAACCGGTAATCATACATCCCCAGCACGTGCTGCACCGTCTGCACCTCGGGGATGGCGGTGACGGCGCGCTCAAAATCCTCAAGGCTGACGCGGCCCTTGGTGGCCAGCTTCACCCCAAGAAACACCGTCACGCCAAATCCCAGCGCCTGTTTGTCAAGGATCAGCCGCCGTCCAGCCAATATGCTGGCCTGCTGCAACCGTTTGATCCGCCGCCATGTGGCCGGCTGCGACAGGCCCAGACCACGCCCCAGCGCACCGGCACTTTGCCCCGCATCCTGGGCCAGTGCACGCAACAAGGCGCGGTCGATATCATCCAGTTCGGTCACAGCGGCAGTGCCTCGTCCATCTTGATATCGGCCAGATGCATCAGGGCCTCGATCTCGGCGATATGTGGCAGTGTCAGGATGCGACTGCGATAGATCTCCTGATAATGCGCCATGTCGCGGGCCAGCACGGACAGTCGCACATCGACCCGGCCAAGAAAGGTCTGAATCTCTATGACTTCAGGGACTTGCCGCGCGGAATTCAGAAAATTATCGAAGGCGCGCGGGTCGGTTTTATCTAGCGTGAATCGCAGCGACACCTCGACCGCATAACCCAGCGCGCGCCAGTCGATCACCGCGCGCTGTCCCTGCAACACGCCCGCCTGTCGCAGCCGCTCCAGCCGCCGCCAGCAACTGGCCGCCGTCAGCCCGGCGCGTTCCCCCAGTTCGGCCGACCCGATTTCGGGATCGGCCTGAAGATGGCGCAGCAAACGCCGGTCGGCATCGTCGATCCGCATGAATATTTCCAAATCTATATATATGGCGAATTAGTTTTTACACATTCGTTCAAAGATATCAAATTTTGAAAAGCAAATAGCGACTGATTTCCCTAAGGTGCGCGCAGAACAACCCACAGGAAGGAAATATCATGCGCGTTTATTATGACCGCGATTGCGACATCAACCTGATCAAGGACAAGAAGGTCGCCATTCTGGGCTATGGCAGCCAGGGCCATGCCCATGCGCTGAACCTGCGCGATTCTGGCGCGAAAAATCTTGTCGTCGCCCTGCGCGACGGCAGCCCCAGCGCGGCCAAGGCCAAGGGCGAGGGCCTGCAGGTCATGGGCATCGCCGAGGCCGCCGCCTGGTGCGACCTGATCATGTTCACCATGCCCGACGAATTGCAGGCAGAAACCTATCGCAAATACGTGCATGACAACCTGCGCGACGGTGCCGCAATCGCCTTTGCCCACGGGTTGAACGTGCATTTCGGCCTGATCGAACCCAAGCCCGGCGTCGATGTGATCATGATGGCCCCCAAAGGCCCCGGCCATACCGTGCGCGGCGAATATACCAAGGGCGGCGGGGTGCCCTGCCTGGTGGCAGTGCATAACGACGCATCGGGCAAGGCGCTGGAGCTGGGCCTGTCCTATTGCTCGGCCATCGGCGGCGGGCGTTCGGGCATCATCGAGACCAACTTCCGTCAGGAATGCGAAACCGACCTGTTCGGCGAACAGGCGGTGCTGTGCGGCGGTCTGGTCGAACTGATCCGCATGGGGTTCGAAACCCTGGTCGAGGCCGGATACGAGCCCGAGATGGCCTATTTCGAATGCCTGCACGAGGTGAAGCTGATCGTCGATCTGATCTATGAAGGCGGCATCGCCAACATGAACTATTCGATCAGCAACACCGCCGAATATGGTGAATATGTCAGCGGCCCGCGCATCCTGCCCTATGATGAGACCAAGGCCCGGATGAAAGCGGTTCTGACCGACATCCAGACCGGCAAGTTCGTGCGTGACTTCATGCAGGAAAACGCGGTCGGCCAGCCCTTCTTCAAGGCCACGCGCCGCCTGAACGACGAACACCAGATCGAACAGGTCGGCGAAAAGCTGCGTGGGATGATGCCGTGGATTTCGGCCGGCAAGATGGTGGACAAGGCCAAGAACTGATCCGGCCAACCGGATCGCAAACGAGTGCCGGCGCGATATCCGCGCCGGCATTTTTCCTTGGGCGTGTCGGCTTCAGATCTCGGCGGTCACTGCGGCCACGACAGTGTCCACGACCTGCAACAGCAATCCATCATCTTCGCATTCCGCCATCACCCGGATCAAGGGCTCGGTCCCCGATTTTCGGATCAGCAGCCGCCCCTTGCCCATCAATGCGACCTCGGCCGCGGCAATCACTTTTTGAACATTCTTTGACTCAAGGGGCGTGTGACCAGTCTGATACCTTACGTTTTTCAACAATTGTGGCACAGCATCGAATTTATGAACCAAGGCCGATGCCCGCTGCCCCGTCGCCGCCATCGCCGCCAGAAACTGCACCCCCGCCAACAGCCCGTCGCCGGTCGTGGCATAGTCGGTCATTACGATATGGCCCGATTGTTCGCCGCCCAGGTTCCAGCCGCCGCGCCGCATCGCCTCGACCACATAGCGATCGCCGACCGGCGTGCGTTCCAGCCGCAGGCCCCGCCCGTCCAGAAACCGTTCCAGCCCCAGATTGGACATCACGGTGGCCACCAGCACGCCGCCGCGCAGCCGGTCTTCGGCGGCCATGCGTTCGGCAAACAGCGCCATGATCTGGTCGCCATCGGCAACCTTGCCGGTCTCATCAATAATCATCACCCGGTCGGCATCGCCATCCAGGCAGATGCCCACGTCACAGCCCTGCGCCACGACCGCGGCGGCGGCGGCGGCGGTATCGGTCGACCCGCAGCCCTTGTTGATGTTGAACCCGTCCGGCGCCACGCCCATCGGCACGACATCAGCGCCCAGTTCCCACAGAACCTCGGGCGCGGTGCGATAGGCCGCGCCATTGGCACAGTCGATCAGCACCTTCAGCCCATCGAGCCGCAACCCGGCGGGCAGCGTAGTCTTGATCCGTTCATTATAGCGGAACCGGCCATCGTCGATCCGTTTGGCTCGTCCGATATTTTCGGCCTGGGCCGGCTCGATATCACCGCCAAGCAGCGCTTCGATCTCGGCCTCGGCCTCGTCCGACAGCTTGAACCCGTCCGGGCCGAAGAACTTGATGCCGTTATCATGGTGGGGGTTGTGACTGGCCGATATCATCACGCCGACATCGGCGCGCATGGATGTTGTCAGCAGTCCCACGGCGGGCGTGGGCACCGGCCCCAGCAGAAACACATTCATCCCGGTCGAGGTAAACCCGGCCGTCAGCGCGTTTTCGAACATATAGCCCGACAGGCGGGTATCCTTGCCGATCACCACCCGATGCGCGGCCGATCCGTCACGACGAAAATACCGGCCTGCGGCAGCCCCGATGCGCAGCGCGATTTCGGCCGTCATGGGATAGCTGTTGGCGCGGCCGCGCACCCCGTCGGTTCCAAAAAGGGAATTTCCCATACCAGTCCTTTATCACACAGAAAACCCCGGGCGCACAGGCGCGCGCCCCTTATCAGGTCATAGCATTCAGGATCAAAAACGAAAGCCCCGCCAGACTTGTCAGTTCGCACTGACCCGCGTCGGGCGACGATAGAAGAAATGACTGCCGATCGTTGCGGTTTTCAGGAAACTGCGCGCCCAGCGCGGGTTGACTGCCCGGGTGTGGTAATGCGTTGCGCCATCGGTCAATTGGCGCTGTGCCCCTGCTCCGTCAAGCATGATACGCGCGATCTTGGTGACACGGTCCCAGGCAGCGGGTTCGGCGATGATTTCCTTACGCCCATCACAGTTATAAGTGAACTGGCATTGGAACAGCCGCCCGGTTCCCTGATGCACGACATTGCACACCGAACCGGGGTAATCTGGTGAAGCGACCCGGTTCAGGATCACTTCGGCAACGGCGAACTGGCCTTTGATGCTTTCGCCGCGCGCCTCGAAATACAGGGCCTCTGACAGGCATTCCCAGTCGGCCCCGCCCTTGGCCTTGGGCAGCCGGGCAAGCCAGGCTGCATCGAACTGGATTACGGGAGGGGGTCTGGTTGCCTTGGCCGCGGATACGGGCGTTGCCAGGCGCTGAAGCCGCTGTTCGTCAAGCGAGCCAAGCGCCTCTTTCTCGGTGTTCAGAAGGCGCGTCAGGTTCGGCTCGATGATCGTGGTCGGGTCGTTTGAACCGGACAGGGTTACATCTGCCAGCGCGGCACCGGTCAATAGCATGGCCGCAAAAACGGCACATGCTCCGGAAATCCGAAGTGTCATGTCGAGCCCCCATGGCAGCGCGACCCAGTCTGGCCGCAGCGGGGCACGCATAAACGAATCTGATAAATGCGTCCAGCCCTGCACAAAAAACAGACTGTTCAGTCGCGCCCGATGAGCGACCGATTGCCTGTATGCGCACCGGGGATGTGGCCCAAACGGACGCTAACCCCTTGTTATTCTTTACGCCTTCCGACCGAAGCCCCTTGCCCCTCTAGGCTGAGCTGCGCAGCGGCCAGTCGCGCAACAGGTACGCGAAACGGCGAACATGATACGTAATCAAACCCCGCCGCGCGGCAAAAGGCAATAGATTCGGGGTTGCCGCCATGTTCACCGCAGATCGACAGAACGACATCGGCGCGCGCCTTGCGGCCACGTTCCGCGCCCATCAGCAACAGCTCTCCTACCCCGTCGACATCCAGCGTATGGAAAGGGTCTTCGGGGAAGACGCCCTGCTGAACATAGGATCCCATGAACTTCCCGGCATCATCGCGTGACAGGCCATAGGTCATCTGGGTCAGGTCATTCGTGCCAAAAGACAGAAAGGCCGCGTGTTGGGCAATTTCGCCCGCACGCAACGCCGCGCGCGGTGTTTCCACCATGACCCCAAGCCGATAGTTGAAATCCACGCCTCGTTCGATACGCACGGCAGCCGCCACCGCGTCGATCCGGGTTTTGACCAGCTCGACCTCGCGCTTGGCCGAAACCAGCGGCATCATGATTTCCGGCACGACCGGATCACCCCTGCGGCTGGCCTCGATCGTGGCTTCAAATATGGCGCGGGCCTGCATTTCATAAATTTCAGGCACGGTGATCCCCAGACGCACGCCACGCATCCCCAGCATCGGGTTGAATTCCGACAGCGCCTCGACCCGGCGCGTGACATCGGACAGTGGCAGATCCAGTGCCTCGGCCAGTTCACGCATCCCTTCGCGATCATGCGGCAGAAACTCGTGCAACGGCGGATCGAACAGCCTGATACAGACGGGCTGGCCGCTCATGATCTCGAACAGGCTGATGAAATCCATCCGCTGCATCGGCAACAGCTGATCCAGTGCGGCGCGACGATCTTCGGCGGAATTCGCAAAGATCATCTCGCGCATCACGGTCAGGCGGCCTTCGTCAAAGAACATATGCTCGGTCCGGCACAGGCCAATGCCATCGGCCCCGAAATCGCGTGCGGTCTGGGCATCGGCGGGGGTATCGGCATTGGCGCGGATGCCGATATCGCACACGTCTTCGGCCCATTTCAGGAAGGTGCGGAACGTGTCATCCAGCGCGGGCGGCAGCATCTTGACCGCGCCGGCCAGCGCCGTGCCGGTGGTGCCGTCAACGGTTATGACATCGCCTTCGCGGAACACGCGGCCATCGGCGCATTTCAGCATCTTGTCGCGTGTGCGCAACGTCATGTCCGATACACCAACCACGCAGGGCAGCCCCAGACCACGGGCGATCACCGCGGCGTGGCTGCTCATCCCGCCCCGTTCGGTCAGAACGGCGACGGCGGCATGCATGCCGCGAATATCCTCGGGCGCGGTTTCGCGCCGCACCAGAATGCAGGCCTCGCCCCGCGCCGCACTGGCCTGCGCGGCGGCGGCGCTGAACACGATGCGCCCGGTGGCTGCCCCGGGACTGGCGGCGATGCCGCGCGCGATCAGGTCGCGCGGGCCGGTCGGGTCGATCTGGCTGTGCAGCAATTCGGTCAGCGCGCGCGCCTCGACCCGCTGCAACGCCTCTTCGCGCGGGATGATCCAGTCTTCGGCCAGGGCCACCGCGATACGCAGCGCCGCGCGCGACGACCGGCGCACCCGCACCGCATCCAGTATCTTCAGAACACCCGCCTCGATGGTGAATTCGATCTCCATCTCTTCGCGCAGGCGCTGGCGGCTGATCTCGCCCCAATGCAGCAGCTGGGCGAACAGGTCGGGGCAACGCTCCTGCAACGACGCCCCGCGCGAATCACAGGTCAGGAACAGAACCCCGGCCCCGTTGTTCAGGGCAGCGCGCCCCTGGGCCTGGCTTTGATAGCGCCCGGTGATCTGGCGCAGGCCCGTCACCGGATCGACAAACTGGATCACGCCCGACCCGCTTTCATCCGGCCCCAGGCCCAGCGCCATTTCCTGCACCACCAGCCCCAGCCCTGCATCGGCCGGCGCGCCCTTGGCCTGGCGCAGCAGGCGCGCGGTCGTGCCTTCCCAGGCGCGCGCCATGGATCGCAGAACCTCGGCCAGCTGGCGGGCCGGATCCTGGGGAAAGGGTTCGTCGGTTTCATCCTCATAGGCCGCCAGCGCGTCGCGCAGGGTAGCCTCGCTGTTGTCGCGCCCGTCGAACATATCAGGGTCCAGCCGGGCGACATGCACCGCGAAGGTCTTGATAAAGCGCAGATACAGCGCGTTCGCGACCTCTGCACCCAATGTATCACTCAGCGCCCGGTGACGGTCATCATTCATGCCGATATTCAGAATCGCGCCCGGCCCGCCCCAATCGGGGTCTTCAGAGCTGGGCCGCACCGATACCAGTTGCCCCGCATCGAAGGCTGACAGGATGGCCGCCGTATCGGGCACCTGCCCCGCTGCGATGTCATGCACAGCGTCAAAGGACAGCGCCACAGTGCGCGGCACCGGCATGCCCAGCCGGATCATCCGCTGCAGACATTTCGCACGCCCGCCATGGCACGCCACCGAGATATCAGCGGTCGGCGTGATCAGCGTCAGTGTCTGGAACTCCGTGGCTTTCTGCACTGCAGCATCCTTTGTTTGCATGCGCAGGATACGCCGATTATGCGACTTGGCAAGGAGAGCGTTACGTTATTGTTACCCGTCAATCCGCGTCAGATCGGCGACCTGCAAACAGGTCTCGCGGATACGATGCAGCAGGTTCAGCCGGTTGCGCCGCAGGATCTGATTGTCGGAATTGACCTGAACGGCGGTGAAAAACGCATCAATCGGGGCGCGCAGGGCGGCCATCGCGCCCATCGCGGCGGCGAAATCCTCGGATTTCAGCGCCGGCGCGATGGTGGCATCGGCAGCATCGAGCGCGGCGAACAGCGCCTTTTCCGCCGGGTCTTCGGCGAATTTCACATCGGGACCATAGCGATATTCGACGCCATCCTTCGCTTCCTCGGCGCTCAGGATATTGTTGGCGCGCTTGAAGCCCTGCAACAGGTTGGTGCCGTCCTCGGTTTTCAGCGTGTCGTTCAGCGCTGTGGCGCGGGCCACCAGCAGCGTCAGATCGTCATTATTGGGCATCACAAGGCAGGCGTCGATCACGTCATGGCGAATGCCCTGATCGCGAAGGTAGACCTTGAGGCGGTCGTGGAGGAAGGAGAGGAGGTCGGCCCCGGGATGAGGAATTACACTCCAGTCGATTTTCAAGTCGATGAGGCTGGTGTCGATACGACCGAGGCGCTGTCTTTCAGCATAAACTGCATCGTAAATTCTATCGGCTTCTTGTGGCGAAACGCCAAGCCAGCGTGCAGCGGCTGCTTTAGCGTCCAACTCTTCTCTAAAAAGTTCGCCAGACGATTTCGCGTCGTGTGCCGAATAAGCTTCGAGAAAGATTTGCAAAAGGCTGATCCGAATCCCATTTTGCAATACAAGTCGAACAGCGCCCAACGCTGCCCGCCGCAAAGCGAACGGATCTTTCGAACCAGTCGGCTTCTCATTGATCCACCAGAACCCGGTCAGCGTGTCGATCTTGTCGGCCAGCGCCACGGCGACCGAAACCGGGTCGGTCGGCACATCGTCGCTGGGCCCCAGCGGCTGATAATGGGCGTGGCAGGCGTTTGCCACGGCATCCGACAGACCACGGTCGCGGGCGTAATAGCCGCCCATGATCCCCTGCAATTCGGGGAATTCGCCGACCATCGCCGATTGCAGATCGGCCTTGGCCACGCGGGCGGCCTCGGCGGCAAGATCGGGCTTGGCGCCGACCAGCGGCGCGATCTCGCGCGCCAGTGCTGCGATACGTTCGATCCGCTCGGCCTGGCTGCCCAGCTTGTTGTGGAAGGTGACATCGGCCAGCCCCTTGGCCATGCCTTCAAGGCCCACCGCGCGCACGGTGCGCAGATCGTTTTCCCAGAAAAACGCCGCATCCGACAGCCGGGCGGACAGCACTTTCTGGTTTCCGGCCAGGATCGTCGCGCCATTGTCGGCGGTTTCGCGGTTGGCGACTGTCACGAATCGAACAATCCGGCCCGATTTCGGGTCGCGCACCGAGAAGAACTTTTGATGTTCACGCATGGATGTCTGCAGCACCTCGGGCGGCAGGTCCAGAAACGCCGCGCCGATCTGACCCATCAGCACGACCGGCCATTCGACCAGCCCGGCAACCTCGGCCAGCAGGGCGTCGTCGGCGACCACCTCAAGCCCCTGCGCGAACGCCATGTTGGTGGCGTCGTGCCAGATGTGATCGGCGCGCTCTGCCGGGTCCAGCACGACAAATGCCTTTTTCAGTTTGGCCGTGTAGTCATCGAACGACGACACCTTGATCGCGCCCTTCGACATGAACCGGTGGCCCTGCGTGACATTGCCCGCCACGATCCCGTCAACCGTCAGCGGCACGACCTGCGCGCCCGCCTGATCGGTCAGGATGCACAGGATCGAATGCAATGGCCGCACCCAGCGCAGGGTGCCCGCGCCCCAGCGCATGGATTTCGGCCAGGGGAAATTGCGGATCGTGTCGTCCAGCACCTGCGCCACGATATCCGCCGCCGGGCGCCCCGGCACGGTCAGCCGCGCGAACCAGACCTGACCCTTTTTGTCATCCCGTGCCACCAACTGGTCACGTGTCAGCCCGGTGGAACGCAAGAACCCGTCCAGCGCCTGTTCGGGCGCGTCGGTGCGCGGGCCCTTGCGTTCCTCGGTCACGGTCGGGCTGGCATCGGACAGGCCCTGAACCGTCAGCGCCAGCCGGCGCGGTGTCGAAAACGCCGCCGCCGAGGCATAGGTCAGTCCCGCATCCACCAGCCCGTCGGTCACGCGCTTTTTCAGCGCCTCGCGCGCGGCGGCCTGCATCCGCGCCGGAATTTCTTCGGAAAACAGTTCGATCAGCAGGTCGGGCATCAGTTCTTCTCCGGTGCGGGCGGGCAACCCTCGGGGGCGGGTTTGCCATCAAAGACAAATTCGCCGCAATGATTGATCTGGTTCCAGGCCATGCCGCGCCCGTCGTCGAAAATCGCGATCATGCGGTCAATGCCATAGGTGACGTTTTCCTGCCCCACAAAGGCGATGGCGCGGCCCTGTTGCAGCGCCTCGTCTATCGCTGTGGCGTCATAACAGGAAAACCAACCCGGCCCGGTCAGCGGCGCGGGGTCCTCAGCGATCACATAGGTTTCACCCAGCATCGCGCCCGACAGGGACGTGGTGAAACAGGCGCGATACCGCACCGGTGAACTGACCGCGTCAATGGCCTGGAAATCGTCATAGGTAATGGCTTCGGGCTGGCCCGTCGCCACCGACGTCAGGCGCACATCGTCAACCCCGTTGGGCACGACCCGGTCGTAATAGGCATAGACCTGCGCGTAATACATGCCCAGGCCCATCGCCAGGGCAACAACGATGATCAAACCTGCGATGACGCGACCGTTCATGTGGTGGCCTTCTCGGGCACCCACCCGCCTGCCGCAGTGGTCACGAAGGCATCGGCGCAGGCCTTGGCCAGCGCACGCACCCGGCCGATATAGGCCTGCCGTTCGGTCACGGAAATCACCCCGCGTGCGTCCAGCAGATTGAACAGGTGGCTTGCCTTGATGCACTGGTCATAAGCCGGATGGGCCATCACGATGCGCTGTCCGGTTCTGGGGTCATCGGCCGGGGCGGCCAGAATGCGCTGGCATTCGGTCTCGGCATCCATGAAATGCTGGAACAATGCATCGGTGTCGGCCTGATCGAAATTCCAGCGGCTGTATTCCTGTTCGGTCTGGCGGAACACATCGCCATAGCTGAGCGCGATCGGGCTTTGCGGGTCGTTGAAGGGCATGTCCATCACGTGATCCACGCCCAGCACATACATGGCCAGCCGTTCCAGCCCATAGGTCAGCTCGCCCGAAACCGGGTGGCAGTCATGGCCGCCGACCTGCTGGAAATAGGTGAACTGCGATACTTCCATCCCGTCGCACCACACCTCCCATCCCAGGCCCCAGGCGCCCAGCGTCGGGCTTTCCCAGTCATCCTCGACAAAGCGGATGTCGTGCAGGCCTGCGTCGATGCCGATGGCGGCCAGCGAACCCAGATACAGCGCCTGAAGATCGGGCGGGCTGGGTTTGATGATGACCTGATACTGATAGTAATGCTGCAGCCGGTTGGGGTTTTCGCCATAGCGCCCGTCGGTGGGACGGCGCGACGGCTGAACATAGGCCGCCGCCCAGGGCCGCGTGCCCAGCGCGCGCAGCGTTGTGGCCGGGTGGAACGTCCCCGCGCCCACTTCCATGTCATAAGGCTGCAAGATCGCGCAGCCCTGCGCCGCCCAGTAATTCTGAAGCCGCAGCAGGATGTCCTGAAAGCTTCGCGGTTTGCTGTGGCTCATCGGTTTGCCCCTGTGGTCGCGGTCTGCGCTTCAATAGGCAAGCGGCGCGGCAGGGTCAATCAGGCGGCGCGGCAATAGATTATGCACGTGCAAACAAAACCGTCTTTGATAGGGTCTGCCAAGGATTCGGACCGGTAAACAATGACGAGGGACAAGTGTAACATGATCAGAATACTGGCGCTGCTTGCAATCATATCGCTTTGGACACCGCCGGCACAGGCACAGCAATCCGCCTGGGTTCAGGTCGAGGCACAGCCGACACTTGCGCAGGTGCAGGAACGCCTGCAGGCCTATGCCAGCGTATTTCCCGATGTCAGCGGATACGAATTGCGCAGCGGCTGGTATGCCATCACCATGGGCCCCTATGATGCGCCCCTTGCCGCCCAGCGCCTGAATGATCTGCGGCTGACCGGTCAGGTTCCGGGGGATTCCTTCATCGCCGACGGGCGCAATTTCGTGCGCCAGATCTGGCCCGATGGCGAAAGCCGACCCACGCCAACCGCAATCGCGCCCATTCCACAGGCCGGCCCCGCCGAGATGTCTCTGCCAGAGGCCCGCCGCAACGAGGCCAGCCTGACCGCCGAAGATCGCCGCAAGGTGCAAGAGGCCCTGCAATGGGAGGGCTTCTACAATGCCGCCATCGACGGTGCCTTCGGGCCGGGCACCCGCAACGCGATGGCGACCTGGCAGATCGCCATGGGTTTTGAACCCACCGGTGTTCTGACCCCGCGCCAGCTGATTGAACTGGAAAAGAACTATCTTGCCGCCCTGGCGAAACTGGATATGCAGCCCGTCGACCGCGTCGAGGCGGGCCTGCGCATCCAGATCCCTGCCGGGCTGGTCGATTTTGCCCGTTTCGCCCCGCCTTTCGTTCAATATGACAGCAAGGGGGACAGTGGCGTGCGGGTCTTGCTGATCAGCCAGCCGGGCAATCGCGATACGCTGGCGGCGCTGTATGACGTGCTGCAAACCCTGGAAATCGTGCCCTTGCGTGGCCCGCGCGAACTGAATGCCAGTTCGTTCCTTCTGACCGGCAGCAATGACCGGCTGCAATCCTATGCCTATGCCACGCTGGCGGGCGGAACCGTCAAGGGCTTCATGCTGATCTGGCGGCCCGAGGATGAAAAGCTGATGACGCGCGCGGCCCAGATGATGCGCGACAGTTTTGACCCCTATGGCGACAAGGCGCTGGATGAAACGCTGGGCGCCGCTGTGGCGCAGCATCCCGATCAGTTGTCGGGGCTGGATATCCGCCGCCCCACCCGTGTGCAGACCGGGTTCTTTGTCGATGCGCGTGGCCTGATCCTGACCGCCGCCAACGGGCTGGATCAATGCGGACGCATCACGATCGAGGATGAACTTGCCGTCGATCTGGCCGCAAGCGATGCGGCCAGCGGGCTGGCCCTTTTGAAACCACAACAGCCCCTGGCCCCGATCGCCATCGCATCCTTTCAGACCGGCACGCCACGGCTGCAATCCGAAATCGCGGTGGCGGGCTATGCCTATGGCACGGCGTTGAATGAACCGGTGCTTACCTTCGGCACGCTGGCCGATCTGACCGGGCTGGACGGGCAAGCCGATGTCGCGCGCCTGACGCTGACCACGCTGCCAGGCGATGTGGGGGGCGCGGTTGTGGATATGACAGGGGCGGCACTGGGCGCGCTTCTGCCCCGTCAGGACGGTCAGCGCCAATTACCGCTGGATGTAAACTTTGCTGCGGATGTCCCTGCAATCGCAGAGTTTTTGCTGGGGCATGATGTAAAGATGATTGCCGCTGAAACGGCAGCACACCTTGCCCCGGAAGACCTGGCGATTCAGGCGGCGAACATGACCGTCCGCATCGCCTGCTGGAATTAACCGCGCCAGAACTTCACGGTCAGCAAGGCATAGACGACCAGAAGCTCCAGCCGGCCAACCAGCATCGCCCCGGCCAGCAGCCATTTCGCGGTATCGTTCAGCCCCGCGAAATTGCCGGCCGGGCCGATCATGTCGCCCAGACCGGGGCCGATATTGGCCAGCGCCGTGGCCGCACCCGAAACCGAGGTCATGAAATCCAGCCCCGTCAGCCCCAGCAGCACCGACAGCACGCCAAGGCTGGTCACAAACATCACGAAGAACGCCATGACCGATGACAGCACGTCATGTGACACCGGCCGCCCGTTATAGCGCGGGGTGAACATGCCATTGGGGGTGTGCAGACGCCGGATCTGGGTGCGGATCGAGGCAAACAACAGCTGAAACCGGAAGATCTTGATCGAACAGCAGGTCGACCCCGCGCAGCCCCCCACCAGACCGATGAAAAAGAACATCACCAGCGGGAAAGCCCCCCAAAGCTGATAATCCACCGAGGCAAAGCCGGTACCGGTGATGATCGAGGTTATGTTGAACACTGCCTCGCGGAAGGCATGTTCAGGATGGTCCAGATTGACGAAGATCCGATACGCCGTCAGCAGCACGACCAGCGCCAGAACGGTATATAAAAAGGCGCGCACCTGCGTATCGCGCCACATCGGCTGGCTGTGGCCGGTCATGATCTGCACATAGCGGACAAAGGGCAGACTGGCCAGAACCATGAAGACGGATGCCACATATTCCGGCGCGCCCTGAAACGCCCCGAACGAGGCGTCCCGTGTTGAAAATCCGCCCGTCGACATGGTCGTCAGCGCGTGGTTCAGCGCGTCGAACACCTCCATCCCCACCAGAAGGAAACACAGGAAACAGGCCAGCGTCAACGCAACATAGGCCACCCCGATGCGTGATGCGATCTGGGTGGCGCGTGGCAGCACCTTGCCGGATGTGTCAAAGGCCTCGGAGCGGAAGATCTGCATGCCGCCCACCTTCAATTCGGGCAGAAACACCATCGCCACCACGATGATGCCGATACCCCCGAACCATTGCAGCATGGACCGCCACAACAGCAACCCGCGTGGCAGGCCGTCCAGCCCGCTGAACACGGTTGATCCAGTGGTGGTCAGGCCGGACATGGCCTCGAAAAACGCATCCACGACGCGCGCCTCGGTGGCGCCGATCACAAAGGGGATTGATCCGAACACCGGCAGCAGCAACCACACGCCCGTTGTCAGCAGGAACATCTGCTGCAGGGTCAGCCGTGCCTGCACCCCGTTCGACGAGGCCAGCGCCATCACCCCGCCGGTCAGCGTTGTCAGAATGGCCGCGTTCAAAAAGACCGACCATTCGCCGTTGCGGTGCATCAGATCCACAACCATCGGCAACAGCATCGCCACGCCCAGCGCAGCGATCAGAAGGCCGATGACATATCCAACGGGGCGCAGGTCGATCATGGATGCAGGCTTGGCCGCCGCACGCGCGCCTGTCAAGCACCCTAACCCTTGTGAATCAGCGATCCGAACAGATGCGGGTCCAGACTGCTGGTGGCAAAGGTATCGCCTTCGGTCAGCACGCTGACGGCATCATGGCTGTGCAGGCTTTCCTGATGGCTGGCCACAACGCGGAAATCGCCGATGCGCGGATCGGCCCGCAGCCCTTCGCAAAACAGCCGCACCGCGTCTTCGACAAACATCGGATTGGCGGCGTTCAGTTCGGCAAAGGCCTGTTCATCCTCGCGCTTGACCATCACCTGTGTTTCGGTCGGCACGGCGGCGCGGCAGATATCCAGCAGGTCTTCGAACCACAGGCAATCACCGCCCGGGCGCAGCGCCACAGACAGACGCGCGACCGAACGTTGCGCATGGGGCGTGGCCAGTTGCCCGCGCAGGGCGCGCGCATGTTCGGCCAGTTCCAGCGAACAGGGGCAGGTGGAAGAATAGACATAATCCACGTGCAGGATACGCAGCCGCGATCCACCCTGATCGACCACCTCTAGCGCGATGTCGTAATACTGATAGCCCTGCAGCCCTGACCGCAGCGACGGGCGCAGCACCGGAAAGGCAAAGCGCATCATCAGCCGGGCATCGAAACTGTCCAGATCACGTTTGTAATCGTCCAGCGCGGCTTCGATCACCTCGAAACTGAACGCACGTTCCGAATGGGCATAAAAGCTGCGCATGATGCGCGACATGTTGATGCCCTTCTTTTCCGCCTCAAGGCTGACCGTGCCGGTTACGGATGTATCCAGCGTCAGATCGCCATTGTCGCGGCTGCGAAACCGGATTGGCAGGCGGAAATTCGAAATACCGACATGCTGGATCTGCTGCTGCGCGCCGCGGATCAGGCTGGACGGGCCATTCTGCAGATCGGGCAAAGTGGCGCGATAGGCGTCGTCGGCAATGAAATTATGGGCATAGATACGGTTCAGCGGCTGTTCCCCGTCGATCAGCCGCAGCAGGGTTGGATCTACAGCCTGAATTTCCGCGTCACTGGCGGTATCCGCCCAGCGACGCAGCAGTGCCAGCGCAGCGCGGGCGTCATCCTCGCCCGGTTCCTGGGTGCGGATATTCATCAATCCCTCCTGCGGCCCCACGACCATGCGGCATTATGTAATATCGCAAGGGCACAAGTCTACAGCGGGGCCGAAGAATCACACCGCGGCCAGCGCGCCCTTCAGATCGGACAGCAGATCGGCAGGGTCTTCCAGCCCGATCGACAGGCGCACAAGGCCCGGCGAAATGCCTAGCGTCACCTTCTGTTCGGGCGTCAGGCGCTGATGGGTGGTCGTGGCCGGATGCGTGATCAGGCTTTTGGCGTCACCCAGATTGTTCGACATGATCACCAGCTTCAGCGCGTTCAGAAACCGAAAGGCCCCGTCGCGCCCGCCCTTGACTTCAAACGCCACCACGGTGCCGCCCGCCCCCATCTGCGCCATGGCCAGATCGTGTTGCGGATGGCTGGCCAGCCCCGGATAGATCACCTGCGACAACGCCGGATGGCCCTGCAACTGTTCGGCCAGATATTGCGCGGTTGCCGTCTGCGCGCGCACCCGCAAATCCAGCGTTTCCAGCCCCTTGAGCATCACCCAGGCATTGAACGGCGACAGCGCGCCGCCGGTATGTTTCAGATAGGGTTCCAGCGTGTTGCGGATGTAATCCCTGCTGCCCAGAACCACACCGCCCAGACAGCGCCCCTGCCCGTCGATATGCTTGGTCGCCGAATAGACCACCACATCGGCGCCCTGTTCGATCGCCCGCGAAAACACCGGCGTGGCAAAGACATTATCGACCACGACCAGCGCGCCAACATCATGGGCCAAGTCGCAGACATATTTGATATCAATGACTTCCAGCGTGGGGTTGGAAACGGATTCAAAGAACACCGCCTTCGTGCCCGGTGTCAGGGCCGCTTTCCA
Source organism: Actibacterium sp. (assembly GCF_055134745.1). Lineage (NCBI taxonomy): Bacteria > Pseudomonadati > Pseudomonadota > Alphaproteobacteria > Rhodobacterales > Roseobacteraceae > Actibacterium > Actibacterium sp. The sequence continues at coordinate 9,842 of NZ_JBSRVX010000038.1, read as the reverse complement.
CTGCGCAGGGTCCATGCCGTCGATGATCACCACCTCGACCCCGAAGCGGGCCAGGATGGATTCCAGGATATACAGGCACGATCCGAACAAGGCCCGCGCGGCCACAACCCGGTCGCCGGCCTTTACGATCGACATCAGCGAGGCGTTGACCGCCGCCATGCCGCTGGCGGTGGCAAAGGCATCTTCGGCCCCTTCCAGCGCGGCGATGCGTTCTTCGAACATGCGCACGGTGGGGTTGCCGTAACGGGCATAGATGAATTCATCCTCACCCAGTTCGACAAACCGCGCCTCGGCCTGTTCGGCGGTGTCATAGACAAAGCCCTGTGTCAGAAAGATCGCCTCTGCCACCTCGCCATATTGGCTGCGGCGGGTGCCGGCATGCACCTGTTTCGTGCGTTTGCTCCACTCAGTCATCGGCGCACCCTTTCGCGCAAAGAAAAACCCCCGACCGGCAAAAGGACGGGGGTGCGGATGCAACCCAGACCTCTTTAGCGGCTTGTTTAACGTGGCCCGCAATCCGGTAAACAAAGCGCCACGCCCAAGGGCATAGCGCCGCCCCCTGTTACAGTCAAGCCACGTCACGCAACCGTAACACCGGCTTCATGCACCTGTCGTATGGATGCCTTAGGGCATGACCGCAAGATATGGTGGGTGCTGCAATGCCGCTTGTCCAGATCAATGCCTGTGCCGATCAGCCCGCCCCTGCTGGCGGGGGTGATCTGCATACCGTTTTGACCCGCGCAATGGCGCAGGGGCCGGGGCCGGTCACCATCTTGATCCATGGCTTCCGGTTTTCGCCCTTCCGCCCCGATCGCAACCCGCATGCCCATATCCTGTCGCTGACACCGCTGCCGCGTGACCGGCGCGCGCGGTCCTGGCCGCGCCATCTGGGCTTTGACGGGACGCGCACCGACGAAGGGCTGTGCATCGGCTTTGGCTGGCAGGCCACCGGTCATATCTGGGGCGCTTACGCGCGCGCCGCGCAGGCCGGGCAGGCGCTGGCGCGGTTGCTGGACATGATCGCCGATCTGCGCCCCGATGCGCCGGTTGGGGTGCTGGCCCATTCGCTGGGCGCGCGCGTGGCCCTGTCAGCCCTGCCCCGGATGGCACGCCCCATGCCGATGCGCGCCATACTGATGGCGCCGGCCGAACTGACCAGCCGCACCCGCGCCGCCCTGGACAGCCCCGCCGGGCACGCAGGCGACTTTCTGAACGTCGCCAGCCGCGAAAACGATATCTATGACGCGGCGCTGGAAGGGCTGGTGGCCCCGCACCGCCCCGCCGACCGGGCGCTGGGGCTGGGCACCGTGGCGCGGCCCAACTGGCTGACCCTGCAGATCGACCATGCCGATACCCTGTCCGCCCTGGCCGGGCTGGGCCATCCCGTGGCGCCCCCCGCGCGCCGCGTCTGTCATTGGAGCCCCTATCTGCGCCCCGGCATGTTCGACCTGTATCGCGCGATCTTGTCCGGCGCCCTGCCGATGGACAGGCTGCGCGCCACCCTGCCCGGCACCGCCAGCCCGCGCTGGTCACGGCTTCTTGCGCCGCCACGCATCACTGCGCCCTTGCCCTTTGCGGGAAAAGCCTCATCCTGAAGGGTAACTGCAAAGGAGTTTCCCGATGATCGAGCTGTTCTATTGGCCCACGCCCAATGGCTGGAAAATCACAATCGCGCTGGAAGAAATGGGCCTGCCCTATCACGTGACGCCCATCAATATCGGCAAGGGCGATCAGTTCGCCCCCGATTTCCTGAAAATCGCGCCCAATAACCGGATGCCCGCGATCATTGATCCCGAGGGCCCGGGTGGCGCGCCGATCTCGATCTTCGAATCCGGCGCGATCCTGCAATATCTGGCCCGCAAGACAGGCCAGTTCTATGGCGCATCCGAACGCGACCGGGTGGCGGTCGATCAATGGCTGATGTGGCAGATGGGCGGGGTCGGCCCGATGGCGGGCCAGGCACATCACTTCCTGAAATACGCCCCGGCGATGGAGCCGCCGCAGGATCTGCCCTATGCCAAGGATCGGTATCGAAATGAGGTCAGCCGCCTGTACCGGGTGCTGGACACGCAACTGGCGGCACAGCCCTTTGTGGCGGGCGATTTCTTTTCGATTGCCGATATGGCAATCTGGCCCTGGGCATCGCTGTGGGAAGGCCAGCAACAGGTGCTGGACGACAAACCAAACATGGCACGCTGGCTGCGCGATGTGGGGGACCGGCCTGCCGTGCAACGCGGTCGCGCCGTCGGCGAAGAATTCCGACAGGCGGTGCAGGAAACCGGGCAGGACAAGGACGCCCAGAAGATCCTGTTCGGGCAAAAAGGATAAGAACGGGCCTGTCAGGCGCGGGCATAATACAAAAACACCGCCATGCGCAGATTGCAGGCCGGCCCGCCGATCAAATCAGACTATGATCTGCGCGACCGGACGTCGTAGCGACATGGGAAGTGCCGGTGCGCGGCCAAACCGCACCACCAGATCGGGACGCGCGTCTGGCATTCCCAGCCAGCGCGCGAATTCCGGACGAACCTTCGCCACTTCGATGAGTTGATTGATATGCGCGTTGCGAATGCCAAGCACCGTGGATTGAAGTGCGAAACGTTGAAAACTGCGCCCAACCTTGACCCAATGTTCGGGATCCCCGGCATCACCAACGAAAACCGCCACCCCGGCGGATGACCGGATCTGACTTCGATATTTGTCATTCTCGCTGTCTTTTTGAAAGAACATGTCGAACATCGGTTTCGCGATCCACGCTGGCGCGACCGGATTACCCGTGCAGGCGGTAAACAGCCCGTCCCGCGTCGCAAGGGCCTGACCGGGCGAAAACCTGATCCAATCGCGCAGCTCGGCCACAAAGGCCGGATCATCCATCTGTGCGCTGTTGGCTTCGACAACAAGGTCAAGAATGGCGTCGCGGTCAGAGGCTTCGGTAAAGATCAGAACCGACACGCCCTCTTGTTGGGCCGCCGCGTGCAAAAGAGCGATGTCAGACGCAGAAATCGGTTGTCCGTCATATTCGGATCGCGTCGATTGGCGCAACGGGATGGCCTGCCCAAGCACGCCATCCCGCACGGGACCAGGGTTAAGTGAAATGTCGATCTTTATCTGCGGGCCGTTTTGGAACGCAAGCTCAGCAAAGCGGCCCGTGGAATTTGCCGCGACCCGCAGGTTTTCTGTGGCGCATCCCAGGCTGACATAAAGATGGTGGTCATCAGGATCGACAACCGGCGTCCGCCGCGCAAAATCGGGAAGGATGGACACCGTGGCCCCGTCCAGACGGAATTTCCACGGCTGCGTGTTATGCCCGTTGGCGGCCAGCGCCGCGAAACGCGCCAGTTCAACCAAATCCGGGTCGGCAGATACGGGGCGACGCTGATCCTTGGCGATATCTTCATATCCCCCCAGACGCGGCCAAAAAGAATATCCAGCAGCACCGACAATGGCGGCCGACACCCCGGAAGCGACAATAGCGCGACGTGAAATCATATCGAATGCCGATTGCTTGCCTCGGACACCCGGTGACTAACCGTTTTGCTGCGGTTTCTCCTTGATCTCTATCAAGAGGCTTGCATGCATCGCGCGGCGGGGGCGACACATGGACCATCCAATCATATCTGATCTGGCGGGGTGATGAACCGTTGAAACACGCGGATCTGAAAAATCTTCCCGAAGATTTTTCAGCCTAAGAATTTTCGGGAAAATTCTTAGGCCCCCCTTCAGCCCTGCCCGTCACCCTTGTTGTCGATGCCGTATGTCTTGAACAGCTTGCCCTGCGCCATGAAAAACGCGAACACCGCCGCCGTCAGGCCGAATGTCTTGAAATTCACCCAGGCATCGGTGGACATGGTGCGCCAGATCACCTCGTTCAGCACGGCCAGCCCCAAGAAGAACAGCGTCACGCGCAGGGTCAGGATACGCCAGCCTTCAGGTTGCAGCGGCATCATCCCTTCCATCACATATTGCAGATAGGATTTCCGGCGCAGCATCCCGAACCCCAGAATGCCGGCAAACAGCGCATAGATCATCGTGGGCTTCATCTTGAAGAACCGGTCATCGTTCAACCACACGCTCAGCCCGCCAAAGACCACGACCAGAACCGCCGTCATGATCTGCATCTTCGACAGATGTCCGCTTAATGCCCACAGCAGCCCGGTGCAGATCAGCAGCAGCGGGATGAACCCTGCCGTAACCAGTATGAACCCGTCATATTCGGTGCCCGCGATCATGAAGCTGCGATCGCGCACCAGCAGATAAGCCACGAAAAAGGCGATCACAGGCCCCAGTTCCAGCCCTATCTTGACCGCCGGATTGATCGGTTTTCGTGCCATTCCCAGCCTCCTATGCGCCCAGTTCGATTATTATGGCCCCAACCGCGATCATGGTCATCAACGCAAAACGGCGCGGCCCCACGGTTTCCTTCAACACCAGCCAGCCGATCAGGGCGGCGAAAACGGTCGATGTTTCGCGCAGCATGGCCGCCTCGCCGACCTTGTCCAGCCGGGTGGCCAGCATGATCGCCCCGAAACTGCCATATGCAAACACCGCGCCGATGGCCCCGCGCACCAACAGTGGCCCCAGCGCCGGACGATTGGCCATATTCCGATACCGCAGTGCTGCGATGACCGGAAAATCAAAGGCCGTCACCAGAAAGAACCAGATCAGAAAGGTGAACGGGTCGGGTGTGGCGCGGATGCCGTAAGCATCGTAATTGGTGTAAACCGCCACCATCAGCCCGGTGGCCACGGCCAATGTCAGCGCGGCCACCAGCGTGTCACGCTCCAACACCACATGGCGCAGGTTATAGATCGCCAGCCCGAAGATACCGCCCAGCAGCACCGCCACCCCCAGCCATTGCACAGGGGTAAAGACCTCGCCGAATACCATCGCCGCGCCCAGAATGGTTGCCAGCGGCGCGGTGCCGCGCACCACCGGGTAAACCACGGTGAACGCCCCCCGGCTGAGCGCCATGGCCATGCCCAGCTTATAAACGAAATGAATGGGGATTGTGCCCGCGATCAGCCACCATTCGCGCCCCTGCGGCAGCGGCACCACCAGCAAGGCCAGCGGCAGCGACACCAAAATCAGGCTGACATCAATGGAACCGCGCGTCAGCCACGGGTCATGCCGCCCCTTTTGCAACGCGGCAAAGGTGGCGTGCAGCAGGGCCGCCAGCACGGCCAGACACAGGGCCGCAACCCGGCCGGCCTCGGTGCCTTCAAGGCCAACGAAAAACGCGCTCATATGGCAATACAATCATGAGGGAACCATGCACGGCACAGCCACGTTTGTTGGCAAATGTTGGAACAACTTTTGACCTCGGCGCGCGGGCTGCTGTCCGACTTTGCGGATCCTTTCCCATATATCACCTGGGAAAAGGCATTGGTGCGCCTGCTGTTCGCAATTGTCCTGGCTGGAATATTGGGGTGGGAGCGCGAATTGCGCCACCGAAGCGCCGGATTGCGGACCCATATCCTGATTTCGCTGGCGGCCTGCCTGTTCACCTTGATTGCCTTTGATCTGGCGCATTTTCCCGCACAAACCCAAGCCAATTCCGATCCGTTGCGCCTGATCGAGGCTGTGACATCTGGCGTGGCGTTTCTGGCCGCCGGCTCGATCATCACTTCGGGGGGAAAGGTGCATGGCCTGACGACGGGCGCCAGTATGTGGATGGCCGGAGCCATCGGCCTGACCTGCGGCGTGGGAAACATCGCCCTGGCCATGCTGGCCAGTTTGCTGGCGGTAATCGTGCTGTGGCTGATGCGCATTGTCTTCAAATCCATCGCACATCCAGAGCCGGATGACGGCGACTAGCCATCGTGCCGCGCCCCAAGAATCGCATCTGCGTAATCTTGCGGATCGAACGGCGCCAGATCGTCGATCTGTTCGCCCACGCCGATGGCATGGATCGGCAGGCCGAACTTGTCTGCCAGCGCCACAAGAACGCCGCCCCTTGCGGTGCCATCCAGCTTGGTCATCACCAGCCCCGTGACATCGGCCAGTTTCTGAAAGATTTCCACCTGGCGCAGCGCGTTTTGCCCGGTGGTGGCATCCAGCACCAGCAGTGTATTATGCGGCGCGTCGGGGTCTTTCTTGCGGATGACGCGCACGATCTTGGACAGCTCCTCCATCAGATCGGCGCGGTTCTGCAACCGGCCTGCGGTGTCGATCAGCAACAGATCGGCCCCATCGGCCTGTGCCCGGGTCATCGCATCGAAGGCCAGGCTGGCCGGGTCTGATCCTTCGGGCGCGGTCAGCACCGGCACCCCGGCGCGATCCCCCCAGACCTGCAACTGTTCAACGGCGGCGGCGCGAAACGTATCGCCCGCGGCGATCACCACCGATTTGCCGGCGGCGCGGAACTGGCTGGCCAGCTTGCCGATCGTTGTGGTCTTGCCCGACCCGTTGACGCCGACCACCAGAACCACCTGCGGGCGCTTTGGATAGATCGGCATGGGGCGCGCGACCGGTTCCATGATGCGGGCGATCTCTGACGCCAGCAACGTCTTGATTTCATCCACCGACAGTTTGCGGCCAAACCGGCCCTCGGCCATGTTCGCCGTCACCCGCAGGGCCGTGTCCACGCCCATATCGGCGCTGATCAACAGCTCTTCCAGGCTTTCCAGCATGGCGTCGTCCAGCGTGCGGCGCATGACGGGGGCGGCAGCGCCGCGCCCCAGTATCCGGCCCAGAAAGCCGGGCTTTTGCACGGTTTCGCCGATTTCGACGCCAGGCATATAGGTCGGCATCTCGGCCGGGGCTTCCTCTGGCAGCGGATCGGGCTGCACCGGAATTTCCTGCGGGCGGGCAGGATCAATCACATCGCCGCCCGGATCTGGCACGTTCAAGGGCTCTGGCGCGGGGGTCGGATCGACGGGGGGGTGGGGTATGGGCCGCGTCGGCACCGGCTGCGGTTCGGGTTCGGACGGCTGTGGTGGTGCGGGCGCGGGATCGGGCCTGTCGGGCACCGGGGTGGGCTCGGGCGACGGTTCGGGTGCGGACGGGGTCGGCACCTCAACCGGGTCGGCACTGCCGCCATCATCGACAATCGCCTGCAACCCTTCTTCCAGCCTGGAAGAGGATTTGAACAGCCGGTCTTTAAGCTTGTTGAAAAACGCCATGATGCCTCCGTCTGTCTGTCACTTAAGGGTATCGGCCCGGCGATGGAAGACGGCAAGGCCAGAAATGCAGGCCGCGCCCCCTGCCCCGGCGGCAAATCTCATGCTAGGCTTGGCGCCATGTCGCGCCCGGTTCTGCCCTTTGCCCTTGTCACCCTGATGCCGCTGCCCCTGTTGGGGCTGGGGGCGGTGTTGGGCGGCTTCTGGATCGTGCTGGCGCTGGCCTATATGACTGTGCTGACCTTCGCGCTGGACCGGCTGATCGGCGCCGCCGGCCCAGCGGCGCCGGATCGGGAATTTCCGGCGGCAAACCGGTTGTCCGTCACGCTGGCGCTGGCGCATTTCCCGCTGATGGCGCTGGCCGTCTGGTCGGTATCGGGGCATGGCGATCTGGGCATCGGCGCCCGCATCGCCGCCTTCTTCGCCTTTGGCCTGTTCTTCGGCCAGATCGGCAATTCCAATGCGCATGAACTGATCCACCGCCCGCAGCGCCCCCTGTTCACGCTGGGCAAATGGGTGTTCATCGCGCATCTGTTCGGGCATCACACATCGGCGCACCGGCTGGTGCATCACCGGTTCGTCGCCACGCCCGATGATCCCAACACCGCACGGCTGGGCGAAGGGTTTTACCATTTCGCGCCGCGCGCCTGGATCGGGTCGTTTCGCGCCGGGTGGCAGGCAGAACCGCGCCGTGGCACACCCGTGCATCCCTATGTGATCTATACTGTGGGTGGCGCAGCGTTTCTGGCGCTGGCAGGGTTCGCATTCGGCCTGCCGGGGCTGATCACCTATGTGGCATTGGCCGCCTATGCCACGCTGCAATTGCTGCTGTCAGATTATGTTCAGCATTACGGGCTGACCCGCATCCCGACCCCCAAGGGCGGCTTTGAACCCGTCACCGACCGCCATTCGTGGAATGCCGGATCATGGTTTTCCGGCCATCTGATGCTGAATGCACCGCGCCATTCCGACCATCACGCCCATCCGATCCGCGCCTTTCCCGCCTTGCGCCTTCCGCCCCCCGATCAGGCCCCGCGCCTGCCCGCCGGCCTTCCAGCCATGGCAACGCTGGCGCTGGCCCCGCATCTGTGGCGTCGGGTGATGGATCGGCGCGCGCGGCGTTGGCGGCAAACGGCCGCTCACGAACAGGTGGCTGGCCTGGCCACGCATGATCTGGCAGTCTGACCCAAGCAAACGGAGCCGCCATGTATCGCGCCATCGCCGCCCTGATCCTGACCATCACCCCGGCCCTGGCCGAAACCCCGATGACGGCGCAGGAATTCGAAACCTATTCGACCGGAAAGACCCTGTATTATGGCGATTCAGGCGCGCCCTACGGCGCCGAGCAATATCTGTCGGGCCGCCGCGTGATCTGGCGCTTTCTGGATGACGACTGCCAGACCGGCAGATGGTATGAACAAAACGGTCAGATCTGTTTCGTCTATTCCGAAGACCCTCAGGGCCCGCAATGCTGGAGCTTCTTCTCCGGCCCCACCGGCCTGATCGCCCGCTTTGAAAACGACCCCGACGCAACCCCGTTGATAGAAGTCGAACAATCCCGCGATCCTCTGATCTGCCCCGGACCCAGAACAGGCGTCTGACGACGCTGGCGATCTTGCCCTGTCGGGCATGGCCACATAGCGAAGGCATCAAATTTTCCTGACGCACAGAAGGCATTCATCAAGCAGGGTGAAGAAGGCACACCGGTTGCCAAGATTTACCGAAGACAGGGATCATCCAGGCCACCTGGCTCAATTGTAAGAAGAAAGATGCGGGTCTGTTGCCGAAGAAAATGAAGCGCCCGGCCGATAGCGGATAGAAGGCAAGATGCGTGATTGTGCGTCCCGCTTTGGGCCGAATGCGTCGTCAGCGACGACGCCACTCAGCACTGGGCTGGAAAAGCCCGGTCGCCTTCGAACGGAAAGTGGCTTAAACGAGCACTTGGGGCGGCACAAAACGTGACAGGTCCAAACAGAGCTAACCTAAAATAGCGGACTCTCAGGGGAGCAGGTCAGTCGGCCAGCTGTTCACAGGAAATGGCGTCAGGTGCAGGCATATGCGTTCCTCCTCAGGATTGACGGATAGGATTGGAACGCGATCTTCAGCTGACGCCTCGTGGGGAGGTCGCGCATCCCCATGCTCCGCTTTTCTCGATATCGGGATTGCTTGTCAAGAAGGCGACCATGGCACGGGAGCTCAGGTCGGGGAGGTCAAACGCAAAAGAGCCCCTGGGTTTCAGGGGGGCTCGCAAAACGTTGAGGTGGCGTTGAGGTAAAACGGCGAGCCCTATACACAAGTGTTTTTGTCGGATTATAACCATTTGTAATGGTTAGATATTTTGGTTGCGGGGGCAGGATTTGAACCTGTGACCTTCAGGTTATGAGGGTCACCACAGCATCCTGAATAACTTTGTGATTTCAGAATGTTAGCTATGTTTTTTGCTCGCAACGTCGGCGTCGTGTCGCACGGAACTGCCGCAATCCATTGCGAAGAAACGGGAATCCAGATCGGCCATCATCACGCTCATTGGCGCACCTCGCAGGGTCGATCAAACCATTTGCGGTCTCGAAGAGTCGGATTTCCTACGTTTCGTTGATTGCACGACGGCAGGTGCGGAGACGTGTTTCCATCGTAGAGAAGGCCCGGACCAACCATACCAGTGTAGTAGCCGTTGCAGGTCAGGTTGTTCCCGCCGAGGCCGCTGACCGCAAACGCTTCATTCAC
>NZ_JBSRVX010000037.1:0-40883 GCF_055134745.1 Actibacterium sp. | reverse complement strand
GCCAAGGCCGCCGCCGCAGTGCTGATCGCGCGCGCCGCCATCGGTGAAGACGCCGCGCAACTGGCGGGGCTTGCCGCCTTTGTCGGGCACATCTTTCCGGTCTATCTGGGCTTTAGGGGCGGCAAGGGTGTGGCGACGTTTCTGGGCGCCTTGCTGGCCCTGGCCTGGCCGGTGGGGCTGGCAGCCTGTGCCACATGGCTGGTCGTGGCGCTGATCGGGCGCTATTCATCGCTGTCGGCGCTGGTGGCAGCGGCCATCTCACCGGTGTGGATGGTCTGGCTGGGCCATGGTCAGATGGTTTTTCTGGGCGTGCTGCTCACTGTGCTGATCTATGCCCGCCACTGGCCGAATATCGAACGGCTGAAAAAGGGAACCGAACCGAAGATCGGCGCGAAAAAGAGCTGATCAGACAGCACGGCATTTTCTTTGGACCTTGTCCGCCGCTGGGGTATTGTAACCTTGCAGACTGTTTCTGATGAGAGGCTCCCATGGGTTTTCAGGACGCTATTCGGATATGTTTCCGCAAATATGTTACTTTTTCCGGTCGCGCCGCCCGGTCAGAGTTTTGGTATTTCACGCTGTTTCTGTTTGCAGCGAATATGGTGTTGAGCATTTTCGACTCCATCCTGTTCACAAGCGCGGCGGATGATGCATCGATCCTGTCGGGCCTGTTCAGCCTCGCGACGTTTCTGCCTTCGCTCGCCGTTGGTGCACGTCGGTTGCATGATCTGGATAAATCCGGCTGGTGGCTGCTGCTGTATCTGATCCCGGTGATCGGCTGGATCATCCTGATCGTCTGGTTCGTGGGGCGCGGCACGATGGGGTCAAACCGCTTCGGCCCCGATCCGTTGGGGCCGGATGGTGAATTTCACCACATGGCGGGCTGACAGCATCAGGGGGCTTTCGCCCCCTCGGCCTGCGGCCTCACCCCCAAGGGTATTGGCGCCAAGAATAAACAACGAAGTTTTAACCAGAATCGGGTGTTCTGGTTTTGCGGTACAGGCTGGGGAGCCGATGACCGTCCAAGGATAAGCCGCCCCGCCCCCTGCGTAAGCATCGGCAAGGTGCCGAACGGCGCAGGTGGCGGGGCGCACCCTTGGGTTTATTCTTGGTCAAAATACCCATTGCGCGCCATATGCATCAGATCAGGCCGTTTTGGGTAAACAGCGCCTTCAGATCGGTTTCAGGGCGCGCGCCGAAATGGCTGATCACTTCGGCGGCGGCAACGGTGCCCATCCGCCCGCAGATGGCCAGCGGTTGCCCCGTGGCCAAACCGTAAAGAAATCCCGCCGCGAACTGGTCGCCCGCGCCGGTGGCGTCAACCGGGACCACGCGCTGCACTGGCACGGTGGCTTGTTCTTCACCGCGCACCAGCACGACATCATGGCCTGACCTTGTGCAGACGATCAGCCCGCTTTCGGAGGCGGCCTGTTCCAATGCCGCGCTCAGGTCGGTCTGATACAGCGATTCCCATTCATGTTCGTTACCGATGACATAATCCAGATCACGGACCAGTTGACGGAAATCGGTACGGTGACGATCGACACAAAAGGGATCGGATAAGGAAATACCCGCCTTGCCACCATTTTCGCGACACAGACGCGCGGCATGGGTGAAGGCCTGTTTGCCGCCAGGCTTGTCGTACAGATAGCCTTCCAGAAACAGGATTTCGGCCTGGCCGGCCACATCACGGGGCACATCCTCGGGACCAAGATCGGCGGAAATTCCCAGATAGGTATTCATCGAGCGTTCGCCATCGGGCGCGACGAAGATCATCGAGCGCGAGGTGGGCAAATCGCCGTCGGTCACAGGCGGATTAACGAAATCGGTGCCGCCGGCCTGCATTTGCGAGGCATAGAACCGGCCCAGATCATCGTCATTGACCCGACCGATGAAGGCCGTCGACAGCCCCAGATTTCCCAGGCCAGCCAGGGTATTTGCGACCGATCCGCCCGGTGCCTGGGTGCGGGTTCGCATCGCACCATAGAGCATTTCGGCGCGCTTGCGTTCCACGAGTTGCATCACGCCTTTCTGGATACCCATCAGATCCAGAAAGCTGTCTTCGGCGCGCGTCAGCACATCAACGATCGCATTGCCGATGCCGACAACCTGATAGCGTTTTGTCACAGGTTCTTCTCCTCGTAGGGGCAAAGATCACGGATAAGGCAGTTGGCGCAGGCCGGTTTGCGCGCCTTGCACACGTACCGGCCGTGAAGAATCATCCAGTGATGGGCATGTTGTTGAAATTCCACCGGAATATTGTCTTCTATCGCGCGCTCGACGGCAAGAACATCCTTGCCTGGACAGATGCCGGTGCGATTGCCCAGCCGAAAGATGTGGGTGTCGACAGCCTGCGCAGGATAGTGGAACCACATGTTCAGCACGACATTCGCGGTCTTGCGTCCGACCCCGGGCAGCGATTGCAGCGCGGCACGCGAGGTAGGCACCTGCCCGCCATAATCGCGGACAAGTATTTCGGACAGCCGGATGACATTCTTCGCCTTTTGACGGAACAGGCCGATGGTCTTGATATGTTCGGTCAGCCCGGGCTCGCCGAGTGAAAGCATCTTTGCCGGGGTGTCGGCGATCTGGAACAGGGTGCGGGTGGCCTTGTTCACGCCGGCATCGGTGGCTTGGGCCGACAGGGCCACGGCCACAAGCAAGGTATAGGCGTTGACATGGTCAAGTTCGCCCTTTGGTTCAGGTTCATGAGCCTGAAACCGCGTGAAAATCTGTTGGATACTGTGATAATCAAGCTGCCGCGTCATATCTTGTGATTGCATGTGACCGGATGGATCGCAACCGGATTGACGCGCGAATGATCGCCTGATGTCAGCTTTTGATCGCGCGTCGACGCAGAAGAAATACCGCGGCGATTGCCCCGATCAGCAGAGGCGCGGAATCGGGCAGGGGCACAGGGGCGGGTGGTATGATCGTGCCACCTGGAACCGGCGTTCCTCCCACACCATCTGTGGGGGGCAGAACAGTTGGCAGGCCCGTTGATCCGCCGCCGCTGTCTGAGCCGCCACCAGTGCCAGACCCGCCACCAGTGCCAGACCCGCCCCCGGCCCCACCTGAACCAGATCCCGAGGACCCGAATGCGGCGAGGTTTCTGAAAACAGGACCGGGGCCACCGCTGGCAGGGCCAGTGAACTGGCCGACCACGGGCCGGTTCGGCCCGGGTATACCTGCAAGCCGGCGAAACATGGATTCGTCTTGTCCTCCGACCAGAAGGTCTTGTGGTGCATTCGCAAATCGACGCTGATTAGGTTCTGGCGGCAACAAGCCCGCGACGGTCCAGCCGGGGGCATACTCGTCCATGCGGCAAATCTGCGGTGTTTCAGAACCTTCACTTTGCGCCAATGTCCGCCACCATTTGCTGATCATGCGTTCGGGTTGCTGTGCGGACGGGCCAGAGGACAAGGGCGCGGGTTGCGCGACGGCACTGCCGGCGGTCTGACCCATGTGTGTTGTCCAGCCCAACAGACAGATCGCGAAGACAAGGGTCAGGATTGTCAGCGCAAACCTTGACCTGCGTGATTTTCCAAGTTTCCGCATCCAATCATCCTTTTGCTGTGTGTGGTGCTGCTGCGGCAACTGCACCTGGTGCTTTCAGGGCAGCGATCCTGCCAAGGCCCAAGTTTTGTCGTATTTTTGCCAAAATTCCCAATTTTGCGTCAGTTCGTTGGCAGCTGAGGGCCAGTATCGGGCTGTGAATGCGATTACCGTCGCTGGCGCAACAATCTGCCCATGTTTCCGCAAGTTTCGGGTCGCGTGCCGGGCGCCAAGCTTTTAGGATTCGGACCAAAGGAAACGCGAAATGCCCCCTCGAACCGACCAAGGTTATCATTATAATGTCATGCGCCGCGCGATTGATCTGATCGACGCATCTGGCGGAACAATTATGTCGCTGGACAGGCTGGCCGGGGAAATGCGGATGAGTCCCGCGCATTTTCAGCGGCTGTTCAGCCAATGGGTCGGCGTGTCGCCCAAGCGGTATCAACAGTATCTGGCGCTGGATCATGCGCGCACCCTGCTGCGTGAGCGGTTTACCCTGCTGGACACGGCCAACCAGACCGGCCTGTCGGGAACGGGCCGGTTACACGATCTGTTTGTGCGATGGGAGGCCATGAGCCCCGGCAGCTATGCCCAGAAGGGCAAGGGGCTGCAGATCAGCTTTGGCTGGTTCGACAGCCCCTTTGGCGAGGCCCTGGCGATGGGGACCGATCACGGGCTGTGTGGTCTGGCCTTTACCCAAGAAACCGGGCGCGCAATGGCGCTGGCCGATATGCGTGCGCGATGGCCCATGGCCGATTATGCCGAGGCGCCCGATCATCTTGCGTCATCGGTTCAGGCGGCTTTTGGCGCGCATGGCGGGGCCCGATTACACGTGATCGGGGCGCCGTTCCAGATCAAGGTATGGGAGGCGTTGCTGGCGATTCCCTCTGGCCATGTGACGACTTATTCGCAAATTGCCGGGGCGGTCGGCAATCCGGCAGCAGTGCGGGCGGTTGGAACCGCCGTGGGACGCAACCCTGTCAGCTGGCTGATCCCGTGCCATCGGGCCTTGCGCAAGTCGGGTGGATTGGGGGGGTATCACTGGGGGCTTCCGGTCAAGCGGGCCATGCTGGCCTGGGAAGCGGCCCGCGCCGACAGTGCTGATACGATCATGGGCGAAAACCCGCCGCAGCCTGTGCCTTTGTCGTGATGTGTCCTGCATTGGTCTTCGAAATTTGCGGAACCGGTCTTATGTATTGAACGTTGTCCCGCAAAGGACCCTGATATGAGGCTTACCATGACCCGTGCGAAACTGGCACTTGGACTGACAACCGCAGCCGCGTTGGGGCTGGCAGCGTGTACCGATCCCTCCGTGCAAACCAACAATCCAAATCAACGCACCACCGAAGGCGCCGTTATCGGCGGTGTCGTCGGGGCGATTACCGGTGCCGCGATCGGAAATGATTCAAAATCGCGCAATCAAGGCGCCGTAATCGGCGGCATCATCGGCGCGACGGCGGGTGGTGTGATCGGGGCCGATCTGGACCGTCAGGCCCGAGACCTGCAAAACAGCCTGTCCAACAGCCAGATCAGCGTGGTCAATACCGGATCGCAGCTGGTTGTGACGATGCCGCAGGATATCCTGTTTGCGACCGACAGTGCCGTGGTCAACGGTCAGTTGCAAAGTGATCTGCGCGTGCTGGCCGGCAGCATCAACCAGTATCCCAACACCACGGTTCAGGTGATCGGCCATACCGACAATACCGGGTCAGCCGCTTATAACCAATCGCTGTCGACGCAGCGGGCTGCGTCGGTGGCCTCGATCCTGATCGGGGCGGGTGTTTCTTCGGGGCGCATCCAGGCCTATGGCCGGGGTGAAGACCAGCCGATTGCTTCGAACCTGACACCGCAGGGCCGCGCCCAGAACCGTCGGGTGGAAATCGTCATCACCCCCAACGGTTGATCGTCGGCCAAGCCGCGCGTAATAAAAAACCCGGCCAATGGCCGGGTTTTTCTGTTCGGTAGGTAAGACCGATGATCAGTGCAGCTTGTTCTGAACCTGCGTGATCGAATCTTCGATCAGCTTTTCGCCGGCCTGATCGGTCATGTTCTTGGCGATGACATCGGCCGCAGCGGCCACTGCCACCGAAATGGCACGGTCACGCACTTCACGCACTGCGCTGGCTTCGGCTGATGCGATCTGGTCTTCGGCGGCCTGCACCCGGCGGGCGATCGAGGCTTCCAGGTCCTTGCGCGCCTGTTTGCCTGCCAAAATGGCCTCTTCCCGCGCATGGGCGATGATGCGTTCAGACTGTTCCAGCACCTCGCGCTGCTTGCGCTCGTAATCTGCCAGAATGGTCTGGGCCTCTTCACGCAGGGCGCGGGCTTCTTCAAGATCGGCCTTGATACCAGCGGCGCGCTTGTCCAGCATACCGCCGATCATTCCGGGCACCTTGAAATAGATCAGGACCGCCAGGAACAGGATGAAGGCCAGCAATACGATGAAGTTCGTATTACGCAGCGAGAAGAACGGGCCGGTTGCCGCAACTGCAGGGCTTGCGAGCAGCGCGAAGAGAACAGCAATAAATTTGTTCATCTGCCTTACCCCTTCAGCCGGGTTGTAACCGCAGCGGCCACCGCAGAAGCATTGGCTTTCTGGCCAAAGGCACCGACGATATCCATTGCGGCCGATTTGGCCACTTCGGCAACGCTGTCCATCGCACCGGCGCGCACTTCGCCGATACGGCGTTCGGATTCAGCGGATTGCGCGGCAATTTCGGCATCGGCCTTGGCGATAGCCTCATCCAGCTCGGCCTGCATCTCGGCCTTGGCTTCGGCGATGATCTTCTGGGCCTCGACCCGCGCATCGGCCAGCGCCTGATTATAGGCGGCTTCGGCCTCTACCGCTTTCAGCTTCAGCTCTTCGGCGGCGGCGATATCGTTGGTGATCGTGCCTTGCCGATCCGACAGAACCCCGCCGATACGCGGCAAAGCCACACGAGACAGGATCAGATAGATCAGGACAAGAGCAACCGCCAGCCAGAAGATCTGGTTGGGGAAGCTCGAAAAATCAAGCTGCGGCATGCCCACGGCTTGCGTGGCATGTGCGGCGTCGGCAGCACCGTGGGCTGCGTCTTGCGTAGATGTTGCCATAACGTCCTCCGGGGAACCTACAGTATATACCGGACAGGCCCGCTGGCCCATCCGGCATCATTGATCGGTTCGTCGGATCAGACGGCAAACATCAGCAGCAGGGCAACCAGGAACGAGAAGATGCCCAGTGCTTCGGCGAACGCGATGCCGATGAACAGCGTGGCGGTCTGACCACCAGCTGCCGACGGGTTGCGCAGGGCACCCGACAGAAAGTTGCCGGCAACATTGCCCACACCGAGGGCGGCAAGGCCCATGCCGAACGCCGACAGACCGGCGCCGATGAACTTGCCCATTTCTGCGATATCGCCTTCCATTGAAGTCTCTCCTTAGGTTGGAATGGCTGAACTGAACCTGACCGTCAGTGATGCGGATGCAGCGCGTCCCTCAAATAGACGCAGGTCAGGATGGTGAAAACATAGGCCTGGATGAAGGACACCAGAATTTCGAGCCCGTACATCGCGGCCACACCCGCCACGGCCAGCGGCGACAACAGTGCCGCACCGGCAAAGGCCGCGAACACCTTGATCACGGCATGGCCTGCGGTCATGTTGCCGGCCAGACGAATGGAGTGGCTGACGGGACGCACGAAATAGGAAATGATCTCGATCACGGCCAGAACCGGGCGAATGGCCAGCGGCGCCGACGACACCCAGAACAGAGACAGGAACGAAGCACCGTTCTTGACGAAGCCCAGGATCGTGACGGTCAGGAATACCAGCAAGGCCAGAACGGCCGTGACGGCCACATGCGATGTGGTGGTGAACGCCATGGGCAGAAGACCCAGGAAATTGGCAAACAGGATGAACATGAACAGCGTCATGATATAGGGGAAGTATTTCAGCCCGTCCTTGCCAGCCACATCTTCGACCATCTTGTGCACGAAGCCATAGGCCAGTTCACCGATCGACTGAACCCGGCTGGGCACGATGGCCCGGCCGCGCGATCCGACCACCAGCAGCAGGAAGATCACCAGAACCGTCAGGCCCATCCACAGAGTGACGTTCGTGGGCGTGTACCAATGCAGCGTATCACCACCAAACAGCGGCTTGACGATGAACTGGTCCATCGGGTGGAATACCAGACCAGTGCTCGCTTCTTCGGTCGCCATGCGTCAGTGTCCCTCGTCCTTGGCGGCATCGGCCGCCGTCTTTTTCTGTATCTCGGCGGCGGACCGAAGCATCGTCTTTATCCCGGCCGCAAAGCCCGCCAACACGAACAACACCAGAAAGACAGGCATCGTGCCAAACAGCACATCCAGCCCGTATCCGATGCCGAAACCGATCCCAAGACCGGCCACAAGCTCTATCACCATGCGCCACGCCAGGTTGGCCTGCGAATAGTGTTCGTCCTGGTGGGGTTTTTCCGGCGTGATCGCCTTTTTCGCCTGTGCGATCCGGGCATCAAGGCGGGCCAGCCGCTCTTTTTCTACCGGATCATCCATATGCGAAGTCCCCCATGGACAGTCGCCGGGAAACTAGGGACAGCCCCGGCATGAGTCAAGCGCGATTACCGCCCCATCCTTACACACCAAGGCATTGATCTTGAATGGTATTTTCAAATGCCGTCAAGACCGCCCCATCGTGAGTTTCGCAGTTGCGGCGCTAACAGCGGACGTGGGGATATTCAACCATCTGGTTGACGATTGCCACTGGCTGGGAAATAGGATGCGCAATGCAGACCCAACTGGACATCGTCTTTTCCGCCATTGCCGACCCGACGCGCCGGGCGATCCTGTCGATGCTGCTGGAAGATGACATGGCCGTGACCGATGTGGCCGAGCCGTTTCAGATGTCGCTGGCCGCCATTTCCAAGCATCTGGCGATCCTGACCCGCGCCGGGCTGATCAGCCAGGAAAAGCGCGGGCGGGTGAAATGGTGCAAGCTGGAACCGGATGCCCTGCGCGATGCCAGCGTCTGGATGCAGGGCTTTGGCCAGTATGACTCGCTGGATTTCGATGCGTTCGAAAGGTTTCTGAACGACGAATTGGGGCAGACACCGACGAAATGACGGCCGACCCGCTAGACTTGCCTGACGGGTTCGCGGGTTTCGTCTTTCAACAGCAGGCCCAGCGCCACGATGGTCAGCCCAACGCCGGTCAGGATCACTGCGTGCGGCACACCATGCCCCAGCGCGATTTCCCAGACGATGACCCAACTTGGCACAAGATAGGTATAGGCCATCACCTTGGCCGATGGCAGCCGCAGCGCCGCATATTGCAACAGCACGAATGTCATCGCCGACGAAAACACCGCCAGATAGCCCATCACCACCCAGAACCGCATCGGAAGCGCGGCCCAGTTGATCGACCACAGCGCCGACCAGCCCCAGATCGTCAGCATGATGAACACCGCCACCATCATCCCAAAGGTAAAGACCAGCGCCGGTTCGCCCCGATTGAAGCGGCGCACCAACGGCGTATAGGCCGCATGCGACACGCAGCCGACAAAGAACAGCAATTCGCCGCGACCGATATCGAACCCAAGCAAGGCCTGCACATCGCCGCGGAAAATGACCCATAATGCGCCCAAGCCGCCCACGACCAGCGCCAGCGCCATGCGCGGCGTGGTGATCTGGCGCAAGAACAACCAGCCAAACATTGCCGTCAGGGCCGGTGTCAGCGTGAATACAGCCGCCGTCGATACCGGAAGCGCGGTTTTCAGTCCTTCGAACATCAGCACGAAATAGGCGCCAAACAGGAACCCCAGAATGACATAGCGCCAGGGCGCCGCGAAATGCCTTATCCGCATCCCCGGCCCCACCGCCGCCGCCGTGCCGATGATGATCCCGGCCAGAAAAAACCGGATCACCGTCAGCGCGGTCGGATCCATGTCATGGGCGACAATGCTGCCCAGGCTGAACGATCCCGCCGCCAGCCCTGAAAACACGGCCATGGCGATATGGCCCTTGGCCCCTTCGGATATCCCACCTAAGCCCATGTTTTCGCGGCCTCTTTCAATACTTTGGTAAAGCTTTGAACCTTGGCCGTGCGGTGCAGGTCCACATGTGTGACCAGCCATAGCGACACATCCCATTCAGGCAGGGCGGGGAAAACCTCTACCAGATCGGGCAGATCGCGCGCGCGCCAGACCGGCATGAACCCGACGCCTGCCGCCGCTATCACCGCTTCCTGGGCGTCACGCATATCGGACATCCGCAATGTGATGCGGTCGGCGGGAACGGTGTCACGCATCCAGCGATAAACACTGGCGCGATGGTTTTCGTCGGTCGGGCCGATAAAGCGGTGGCGCGAAAAATCTTGCGGCCCTTCGATGATGCCATGTCGCTCGACATAACTGCGATGCGCATACAGCCCCGACCGTGGGCGCGCCAGATGCTGCACGATATTATCGGGATCGGTGGGCTGCTGCCCTGCGCGTATCGCGATATGGGCCTCGCCATATTCCAGGCGGAACAGGCGCGGGTCGGTGATCAGGCGCAGCGTCAGGTCGGGATGTTCCTGTTGATAGGTCGTCACGACGGGCACCAGCAGGGCGGCGAAACTTTCGACCGATGTCACCACCAGCTCGCCCGTCAGGGCCGCGCCGTGGCCGTGCAGACGCCCCTCCAGCGCGTCGAACTGATCTGCGGTGGTCTGCGCCACGCGCAGCAAGTCCTGCCCGGCGTCAGTCGGGGTATAGCCGCGGGCATGGCGCTGAAACAGCCGCACACCCAGCCGCGCCTCAAGCGCATCAATATGGCGAATGACAGTGGCATGATGCACGCCCAGCACATCTGCCGCGCCGCTGACCGTGCCCAGCCGCGCCACATGATAGGCTGTGCGGATTTCGTCCCAGTTTTGCATGCTGTCCCTGCGCGGATTTTCCCGACAATGCGTCAGGCCGCGACCGGTGGCAAGGGCTGCCTGGGGGTTGACTTTGTGCGGCCTGCTGCCTAAACGCGGGCCAAGTTTCCCGGAAGTCAGCCAGCTTCCGGTCCCGGGCCCGATCCGGGATCGCCATCAGTCAGCGCGTTGCGCCCACTGGTGCCGTTGGCGTTCAGGCGTTCCGACCCTATGTCGGGGCAGGTGCAACCGGTCACGAAAGGACCAGGAGATGTTCGAGAATCTGTCCGACCGCCTCTCTGGCGTTTTTGATCGGCTGACCAAACAGGGCGCGCTGTCCGAAGACGATGTGACAACCGCCCTGCGCGAGGTGCGCGTTGCCCTGCTTGAGGCCGACGTTTCCCTGCCGGTCGCACGCGATTTCGTCAAGGCGGTCGAGGCCAAGGCGACAGGCCAGGCTGTCACCAAATCCGTCACGCCGGGCCAGCAGGTCGTCAAGATCGTGCATGATGAACTGGTGCATGTGCTGACCGGTGATGCCGATCCCGGCGCGCTGAAAATCGACAACCCGCCCGCGCCGATCCTGATGGTCGGCCTGCAGGGCTCGGGCAAGACGACAACCACCGCCAAACTGGCCAAGCGGCTGAAGGAAAAGAACGGCAAGCGCGTGCTGATGGCGTCACTTGACGTGAACCGCCCGGCCGCCATGGAACAGCTGGCCATTCTGGGCACGCAGATCGGCGTCGACACGCTGCCGATCGTCGCGGGCCAGAAACCGGTCGATATCGCCAAACGCGCCAGACAACAGGCGATGCTGGGCGGCTATGACGTCTATATGCTGGATACCGCCGGGCGTTTGCATATCGACGATGTGCTGATGGACGAGGTGCAGGCGGTGCGCGATGTCGCCAACCCGCGCGAAACGCTGCTGGTCGTCGATGGCCTGACCGGGCAGGACGCGGTCAATGTCGCCACCGAATTCGACGGCAAGCTGGGCATTTCCGGCGTCATCCTGACCCGGATGGATGGCGACGGGCGCGGCGGTGCGGCCCTGTCGATGCGCGCCGTCACCGGCAAGCCGATCCGCTTTGTCGGCCTTGGCGAGAAACTGGACGCGATCGAGGAATTCCACCCCGACCGGATCGCCGGCCGCATCCTGGGCATGGGCGATATCGTATCGCTGGTCGAAAAGGCGCA
Organism: Actibacterium sp.; assembly: GCF_055134745.1. Classification (NCBI taxonomy): domain Bacteria; kingdom Pseudomonadati; phylum Pseudomonadota; class Alphaproteobacteria; order Rhodobacterales; family Roseobacteraceae; genus Actibacterium; species Actibacterium sp. The sequence continues at coordinate 29,254 of NZ_JBSRVX010000037.1, read as the reverse complement.
ACAGACGATCGAGGCCGAACAGGCCGAACGGATGATGCGCCGCTTCCAGAAGGGTCAGTTCAACATGAACGACCTGCGCGCCCAGCTGGAACAGATGCTGAAAATGGGTGGCATGGAAGGCGTGATGGGCATGATGCCGGGCATGGGCAAGATGGCCAAACAGGTTCAGGATGCAGGCTTTGACGACGGCATCCTGAAACGCCAGATCGCGCTGATCCAGTCGATGACCAAAAAGGAACGCGCCAATCCCGCGCTGTTGCAGGCCAGCCGCAAGAAACGCATCGCCACCGGCGCGGGCCTTGATGTGTCCGACCTGAACAAGCTTCTGAAAATGCACCGCCAGATGGCGGATATGATGAAGAAGATGGGCAAGGGCGGCATGCTGAAACAGGCCATGAAAGGCATGTTCGGCAAGGGTGGGGTGCCCGATATGAACAATCCCGCCGCGATGGAACAGGCGGCCAAGGCGCTGGGCGGCAAGCTGCCCGGCGGGTTGCCCGGTCTTGGCGGCGGTGCGGCCCTGCCGCCCGGCCTGTCCGGCTTTGGGAAAAAGAAATGACGGCGGCCTTTCACAAACCTGCTTGGGAACAGGCCGCGACCGGCCCTGCCGCCGGTATGGTCGCGCGTCTTGCGGCTGGCGTGCCTTCGCTTGAAACGGCACGGCTGCTGCTGCGCGCACCGCGCATCGGCGATTTCGACGCCTATGCCGAAATCCTGATGTCCGACCGGGCCCGCTATATGGATGGCCCGTTCAGCCGCCGTGATGCGTGGCTTGATTTCACCTGCGCGGTCTCGGGCTGGCAGTTGCGCGGTTTTGGCTTGTGGACGATACAACACGGCATGACCGGACAGACCCTTGGGTTTGTGCTGATCCACTTGGAGTATGGCGATCTGGAACCCGAACTGGGTTATTTCCTGCTCAGCGGCGCCGAAGGGCGCGGATTTGCCCGCGAGGCCTGCGCCGCAGCTCGTGATTATGCGTTCGCGCATCTCGATCTGCCCGCGCTGGTCTCGTATATCGAGCCCGGCAATGCCCGCTCGATCACCCTGGCCGAATGGCTGGGCGCCACGTGCGACGACACGGCGCCCCGACCGGACCCGGATGTTCTGGTCTATCGTCACACCCGGCCCAAAAGGGATAACTGATGTCATCTTCTTGGCCCAAATACTCGCGCCGCAGGCTCCCTGCCCTTTCCAGCACCCGCTGCATTGCCGCTGTGCGCGCCGAAAGCCTGATACACTCCGTCCGAAAGGCCGTGATATGACCGACGCAACCACCCGCGCCGCCAATGTGCTGCAAAATCACCGCGCCAGCATCGACCGGCTGGACGCGATCCTTGTCTATACGCTGGGAGAGAGGTTCAAACACACCCAGGCGGTGGGCCGGCTCAAGGCCGAACACGACTTGCCACCCTCTGACCCCGTGCGCGAGGCAGCCCAGATCGCCCGGCTGGAGCAACTGGCGCGCGATGCCGATCTCGACCCCGAATTTGCCCGAAATTTTCTGAATTTCATCATTCAGGAAGTTATCCAACACCACAAGAAACACCAGGAATAACCGTATTCTGCGCGGGAAAATCCCTGTCGCACATCGCCATCCAAAGGAGAAAACCAAATGGCACTGAAAATTCGTCTGGCCCGCGGCGGGTCGAAAAAGCGTCCCTTTTACCGCGTTGTCGCCACTGACAGCCGCATGCCGCGCGACGGCCGCTTTATCGAAAAGCTGGGCACCTATAACCCGCTGCTGCCCAAGGATAACGAAGAGCGCGTGAAGATCGATGCAGACCGTATCCAGCATTGGCTGGGTCAGGGCGCACAGCCGACCGACCGTGTCGCCCGCATGCTGGAAGCTGCAGGCATCATCGCCAAGAAAACCCGCAACAACCCCAAGGCGGGCGAGCCGGGCAAGCAGGCCAAAGAGCGTGCCGCCCAGAAGGCCGCGAAACTGGCCGCCGCTGAAGAAGCCGCAGCTGCACCTGCTCCGGCGGAAGATCCGGCTGCCGAAGAAGCTGCCGCCGAATAAATCCGGCGCGGCCGCACATGCTTCGCCTGTTCATGGTCGGGGGGCTGGCAGCGGGTATCTGGTTCGGGATCAAAGCCGACAGGTATCTGCTGGAAGGCCGCTGCCTTGCTGCCGGCGGGTCGGTTGACACGCGCGGCATCTGCATGGGGGCCCGGCCATGACATGGCGCTTCCGGATTGGTGTCGCGGATCGCAAACAGGCCGAAGCCGCCCAAAGGGGCGGCTTTTGCGCGTTTTCGCATGGCCGTGAAAGCGCCGCTCGCAAGCTGTCCCCGGGCGAGGGTTTTGTCTATTATGCGCCCAGGACGGATTTTGATGATGCGCCTGTGCAGGCATTTGTGTCGCTGGGGCATGTGACCGATCTGGAACCGGCGGAACGGGTTCTGCCGGGTGCCGATTCCCGCCCCTGGACGCGGGGCGCGCAATATGAGGATATCGCCGAAATGCCGATCCGACCATTGCCGGGCAGCTTATCGTTCATCCGTTCGATCGACCATTGCGGTATGGTGTTCCGGCGCAGTCTGTTCGAAATACCGGCGACCGATTTCAATCTGATCGCCTCTGCGATGAAAGGCTCATGATGACTGATCGCGTTTGTGTGGGCGCCATTGCCGGATCTTTTGGCGTAAGGGGCGAAGTGCGGGTCAAAAGCTTTTGCGCCGACCCCGCCTCCATCGAGCAATACGCGCCCCTTTACACCGAAGACGGCACCCGCAGCTTCACCCTGAAAATCACCCGTGCCGTCAAGGAAGGCTTTTCGGGCCGCCTGTCGGGGGTCGTGACCAAGGAAGAGGCCGACGCCCTGCGCGGTACCCGCCTGTTTGCCGATCGCGCCAGACTGCCGGCATTGGACGATGATGAATACTATCACGCAGATCTGATCGGAATGGAAGTGCTTGATACCGGGGGAAAATCTATTGGAACCGTACATGCGGTGCATGACCACGGTGCAGGCGATTTGCTGGAAATTCATGGGCCGGGGCTGAAATCCAGCATCCTTCTGCCCTTTACCACCGCATGCGTGCCCACCGTCGATATGGCCAGCCGCCGCATCATTGCCGACCCGCCCGAAGGGTTGCTGGGCGATGACTGATACCCCCCGATCCCATGGCCGCCGGTCGATCAGTGCATCCTTGACCCCGCGTGATCTGATGACTGAACGCCCGCGCCTGAAAGGCGCCTGGACTGCGCGCGTCATTACCCTGTTTCCCGGGGCCTTTCCCGGTGTTCTGGGGGAATCGCTGACCGGCAAGGCGCTGGAGATGGGTTTGTGGGCACTGGAACCCATCGACCTGCGCGCTTTTGGTGAGGGCAAGCACCGCAATGTCGATGACACGCCGGCCGGTGGCGGCGCCGGTATGGTGCTGCGCGCCGATGTGATGGCCGCCGCCCTGGATCAGGCCGCTGCGGGCACGCCGGATGATCGCGACGCCTGGCCGGTGGTCTATCTTTCGCCGCGCGGCAAACCGTTCGATCAGACCATGGCGCGGCGCTTTTCGCAGGCCAAGGGCATCACCCTGATTTGCGGCCGTTTTGAAGGTGTCGATCAGCGTATTCTGGATGAATACCGTGTCGCCGAGGTCTCACTTGGTGATTTCGTCCTGACCGGGGGCGAGATTGCAGCACAGGCCTTGATTGACGCCACAGTCCGACTTATACCCCGCGTGCTTGGGAATCACGAGTCGATCGTAGAGGAATCCTTTTCCGAAGGTCTGCTGGAACACCCACAGTATACAAGGCCGACCGTCTGGCGGGGCCGTGAGATACCGGAAATTCTTCTGTCCGGCCATCACGCGCATATCGCCGCCTGGCGCAAGGCCATGGCCGAAAGGCTGACCAAGGAACGTCGCCCTGATCTCTGGCGGGCTTACTGTGATACGCACGGTAGGGACCCGGATGAAGACCGAGAGCTCTGAGGACGCATCAACTTCGCGGGAAAACCGTGAGCATATAGGAGTAAGCGCGATGAACCTGATCGCACAGATCGAGGCCGAGCAGATTGCCAGCCTTGCCAAGACCATTCCGGATTTCAAGGCCGGTGATACCATTCGCGTCGGTTACAAAGTGACCGAAGGCACCCGCACCCGCGTTCAGAATTACGAAGGTGTATGCATTTCGCGCAAGCATGGCTCTGGCATCGCCGGGTCGTTTACCGTGCGCAAGATTTCCTTTGGCGAAGGTGTGGAGCGTGTGTTCCCGCTGTATTCGACCAATATCGACAGCATCGAGGTTGTCCGCCGTGGCAAGGTGCGCCGCGCCAAGCTGTATTACCTGCGCGCGCGCCGCGGCAAGTCGGCCCGCATCGTCGAGGTCACCAATTACAAAGCCAAACCCGGCGCCGAAGCGTAAGGAGTGGGACAATGAAAAAAGAGATCCATCCCGATTACCACACGATCAACGTCAAGATGACCGACGGAACCGTGCTTCAGATGAAATCCACCTGGGGCAAGGAAGGCGAAACGATGTCGCTGGAAATCGACCCTTCGGTTCACCCGGCCTGGACCGGCGGATCGACCCGTCTGATGGATGCAGGCGGTCGTGTGTCGAAATTCAAGAACAAATACGCCGGGCTGGGCTTCTGACCCTTCCCTGCCGCTTTCCAAACGGAAGCACACAACATATAGTAGGGGCGCGTTCATATTCTGGACGCGCCTTTTGCATCGGGAAAGGGTGACGACGTGGCGCATATAATCGTCGTAGGCAATGAAAAGGGCGGGGCCGGCAAATCGACCACATCCATGCATGTGGCGACAGCGCTGGCGCGGATGGGGCACCGGGTGGGTGCACTGGATCTGGACCTGCGCCAGCGCAGCTTTGGCCGCTATATCGACAACCGCATCGCCCATTGCGCCCGCGAAGGGCTGGACCTGCCCACGCCGATCTATCGTGACCTTCCCGAAGTCGAAAAAGACCAACTGGATCCGGGCGAGAACATCTTTGACCGCAGGCTGTCGGCCGCCGTGGCCAGCATGGAGCAGGAGGTGGATTTCATCCTGATCGACTGTCCGGGGTCACATACGCGCCTGAGCCAGGTCGCCCATTCGCTGGCCGATACGCTGATCACGCCGCTGAACGACAGTTTCATCGACTTCGATCTTCTGGCCCGGATCGAGCCGCATACCGGCAAGATCCTTGGCCCATCAATCTATTCCGAAATGGTCTGGAGCGCGCGGCAATTGCGCGCGCAGGCCGGATTGCCTGCGATCGACTGGGTGGTGCTGCGCAACCGAATGGGCGCCCAGCAGATGCACAACAAGAAAAAGATGGGCGACGCGTTGCAGGCCCTGTCAAAGCGGATCGGGTTTCGCGTGATCCCCGGTTTCAGCGAAAGGGTGATCTTCCGAGAGCTGTTCCCAAGCGGGCTGACATTGCTGGATCTGAAAGATCTGGGCGTGAAGGGTCTGAACCTTTCAAATGTGGCAGCCCGTCAGGAATTGCGCGATCTAATGGCGGCATTGAAGCTGCCGGGTGTGAAGATCGAATTCTGACCCACGCCAGGGCGGCGCGGGTCAGTTCATTAAATCAGCCTATTTGGCCTTGCCGATCGCACCGCTGGATTCGAGTGCCGCAATTCTTGCGTCATCATATCCCAGCATATCTTTCAGAATGCTGTTGGTATGCTGGCCGACTGTCGGTGCAGCCACCGGATCGGCAAGCGGCGATTCCGAGAAATGCATTGGCAAGGCAAGGTTCGGAATTTCACCGGCGGTGGGATGCGGAATTTTCGTGATGACGCCGAATGACCGGGTTACATCGGCTTCCAGTGCTTCGTTCAATTCATTGATCTTGCCTGCAGGTGCACCGGCGGCGCGCAGCTTGGGTTCCCAATATGACCAGGGCTGTTTGCCGAAGGCCTCTTCCAGGATGTCCTTCATATATTGCGCCTTTTTCAGGCGGCCCATACGGTCTTGCAATTCGGGGTCATTGGCCACGTCCGGCCGGCCGATCACCTCGAATACCCGCCGGAAAATCGCGGTTGAGGATGACGAAATGAAGAAGGCGCTGTCGCTGGCATGGAAGGTGCCGGTGGGCTGGGTATCGTTGCTGGAATTGCCCACGCGCGGCGGGACAATCCCGTTTTGCAGGTATTGCATCGAACCAAAACCCAGCATGATCAAGGAGGATTCATACAGGGATACATCAATCCGCTGTCCCTTGCCGGTGCGCAGACGATGCACGACCGCGGCCAGGATCGCGTTACAGGCCATCAATGCCGTGGTCGTATCCATCACAACCGGCTGGGCGCGCACGCCTTCGCGATCGGGGAAACCGTTCATCGAAATGAAACCGCTTTCGGCCTGAACGACGGTATCGAACCCGGTGCGGTCGGCATAGGGGCCCGTGCGGCCATAAGCAGACGCTGAACAGAAGATAATGTTTTCGTTGATCTTCTTCACATCATCATAGCCCAGACCAAAGCGCTCCATCACGCCTGTCGAAAAGTTTTCGACGATGATGTCAGCCTCTTTGATCAATTCCCGAACAACCTGCTGGCCCTCTTCGCTTTTGAGGTTCACCACGATGCTTTTCTTGTTGCGGTTGGTCCACAGGAAGGGGGACCCTTCCCCGTTCAGGGCCGGATCGGCCGGAGGGAACTGGCGGAAATCGTCACCGCGCGGCGATTCAATCTTGATCACTTCGGCGCCGAAATCACCCAGCATCATTGTCGCGAAGGGTCCCGCGACAAAATGCGTGAAATCCACGACTTTCATTCCCGACAGCGGGCGCTGTGCGCCGGGCTTGTTGGGAACATGGGCTGGAAAATCTTTGAATGGTCTTTTCATTTGCTTGGCCTTGCTCTTTCCTGATTGCCGGGTCGGGGCGCAAAGAGACAGAACATGGCACAAGTCGCACTTGCAACTTTCATGTATCCCCCCTTCGTTTCGAACCGCGACAGGCACTTTGACTGATCCGGGCGGATCAGATTTCGCGCAGTATTTTTGCTGGCATTCGTCGCACAATACGAGATAATCACCCGCAGGCAAGTGCAATTCCGCCATATCCGCCCGGCATGGGCAGCCAAGGTTTTCATAGCCCAACCGCACCTGTTTTTACAGACCATAACGAGGGCGAGCAGGTGATTTTCAACAGGATATCCGATGATCGCATACCGCGGATATGACCGGCCAGTCATTCATTGTTGTTGGGTGTCATGCGGAATGTTGTATGGTGTCCGCCAATGACAGCCTGACACACAGAACGAGAGCGCGGTATGCCAGCGTCCAAAAAAGAAAAACAAAGCAGCACAGACAAGGTTCTGGGCATTCTGAACCTGTTTACCGAAAACTGCCCGGCCTGGACGGCAGAGCGGTTGAGCCAAGAATTGGGCCTGACCCGGGCGACCACTTATCGCTATCTCAAGGCGCTGAATACTGCGGGCCTGGTCGTGCCCGGTGCGGGTGGCAGCTATGTGCTGGGGCCGCGCTTCATCCAGATCGACCGACAGATCCAGAAATCGGATCCGCTTTTGAATGTCGCGATTCCCTGCCTTGCGCCCGATGACAGCCCTATCATCGGGGCCAAGTTCATTTGCGGTTTTTACGGCGATCAGATGTTGTCGGTTTACGTCGACAAGCGCGATCAGGACATTTTGCTGACGATGGAGCGGGGCCGCACCTTTCCGCTGTTCTATGCCGCGCCGTCAAAGGTGATCCTTGCCTATCTGCCGCCCTATCACCTGAAAGCGGTCTATTCCAAGAATGCCGCCGAGATTGCCAAAGCCGGTATGGGTGATGACTGGAACGGTTTTCGCGCGGTGCTCAAGGCGATCCGGCGTGATGGCTATTGCGTCGGCAATCAGTTGGACGCGCGCGCCGTGGGTGTGGCAGCCCCGATCTTTCACGCGCCCAATGCCGTTTCCGCCAGTCTGTGCTATGTGCGGCGACGCGATATCAGCACACAGGAAGATCTGGACGCGCTGCGCGATCTGGTCGTTGCAGCCGCCGCACGGATTTCGCAGCGGCTGCAAAGCTTCCAACCTAATGACGGGGCCGGGACACCGGTTTTTCCAACACCCAGGTTGTCGCGCTAGACGAATGGGCGCACAAACGCGCGCCCGTTCGATTCAGGCAGGACGAGCCCCATAGATCGGGCCGTCTTCATATTCCAACACGACGATTTCCACGCGCTGATCCAGCGCGGGATTGTCAAGGATGCGGGTCGCGATGCGCAGACCTTCATCCAGATCCACGATGCCGACCTCATAGGGGGCTTCGGCCTGAAACACGGCAGGCGCCGCATGAATCGTGGTTTTGGAATAAAGCGTGCCAAAGCCCGACAAGACACCCCAAGTGACCTCTCCACACCAGCAATGCGGGCAGATCGGTTTTGGCGGAAAGGATTTCTTGCCGCAGGCCACGCATTGAGTGGTGCGGAATTCGCTTTGTTTCAGCCCTTCCCAGAACGGCGTGGTGAATTCGCTTTGGCGGGGGGGATAGGGCCGCTGCGATGCGATTTTCAGCTTGGGAAGGGTCATTGCATTGCCTCCAGAATATGCACCATCGCGGCGTTGTAATTGCCCAGCTCGGCGCTGGTCATCGCCAGGTTCGCGCCCTTGACCGTGCGGCCATTGGCGCGGCCGCGGAACTGATCCATCACCTCGACATAGCTGTACAGCGGGGTGACATAGGCCGGGTGGCCGCGCGATTGCAAACCGCCTGACGTGCAGATCGGAATACGGCCCCCCACCGATGTTTCACCGGCGGTTGCGTCCTTGCCCCCCTGCCCGCGTTTGCACAGGCCCAGTGCCTCGGACACCAGAACCTCGACAATGGTGCAGGGGGCGTAAAGTTCGGCAAAGTCGATATCGGCGGCCGTGACGCCCGCCATGGCATAGGCCTTTTCGCCGGCGCGCTGCGCGGCCTGCAGCGCGATCATGTCATTGGGCACTTCGCTGATCTGATGCGCGCCTTCGTGGAAGAAACCTTCGCCCCGGATCAGCGCATAGGGCAGACCTGTGGATTTGGCGACTTCTTCGTCGGCCAGAACGATACAGACCGCGCCATCGCCACGGCCCGGAACCTCGAACAGGCCCAGGGGTTCGACGATCGGCTTTTGCGCCATCACATCGTCCATTGTCATCGGCTTGCGGAACTGGGCGATGGGGTTTTGCATCGCATGGGCGCGGTTCTTGACCGCGACGGCCGCCAGTTCTTCGCGCGATGAACCATATTCATGGATATAGCGCACCGCGTCCATCGCGTACCAGGAAATCGGGGTGAACCCGAAGGGCACGTGAAAATCGACATCGCCGGTGGCGCGCATCGAGCTCATCATGTGGTCAATCGCCGAGGTGGCGGTTTCAAAATTGACGCCCAGCGCCAGCGATACGCGGGTGCGCCCCAGCCGGATCTGATCAACCGCCGTCTGAAAGGCCAGCGCGCCGGTCATGCCGTTGCCCATCATTTCGGCCACAAGGCCGTCACATGGCAGGCGCAGATAGTTCGCCATGAAGGTCGCAAAGTATTTCTGCGGCGTATAGGGGCGCGGCAGGCTGAAGATCAGCGATCCGATATCGGACTTTTCCAGCCCTGCATCGGCCATCGCATCGACGACCAGCCGCGCCAGCACTTCGTGTTCAAGGTTCTGCGCGTCTTTGCTGTCGGGGTTTTGCCATTTCCCGACGGGCAGGGCGGAACAGCCCAGCATCGCCACATTTCTGGTCATTGAGAATATCCTTTTTCCAGCTTCCCCCGCGATAGCACCCCAACAGGCATATTGTAAATATTCCTGTATCATGCGACTCATTGCCAAAGCCCATGGCGCACGGTGCATTGAAACCTTGCCATCAGGTGCCTCGAAATACCAGCGCAACAGGAAATGTTGATCGTGCCCACGCCCTCCGCCATTCCTGCAGCGTCCCGGCCGAATGTAACACCGCTGACATGGGTTCTTGGGGGTCTGTTGCTGGTCAACATGATCATGGTCGGCGTTCAGGGCTGGTTTGGTCTTGAGTGGTTGCTTTATCCCAGCGCGATATCGCTGCTGGCGGTTTTCGGCATTGTGCTGTTCGTGGGCGGGCGTGTTTCGAGGCTGTTCGTCTGGCTGACGATCGCGGGCGTCATCATCACCCTGCTGGTGATTGATGAACCGGGGCCGGTAATCTGGGATGGGATCAAGCGCGGACTATTCTTTCAGGGTTTCATGGCGTCGGTGTTCACCTTGCAAGAGGCCGCCTTGCGGTCGCGGATGCTGCAAAGGATCGGCCTTTACCTGATCGGCCAGCCAATTCAGCGGCGCAGTATTTTCGTGATGCTGGGCACACAGGTGATGGCGGTGATGATGAATCTGGGATCGTTGATCCTGATCGGCACCATCGCCACCGCCAACAAGCGCGACGGTGAACCGCCCGATGCCGCGCAAAGGCAGGTTGCACTGTCATCGGTCCGGGGCTTTGCCCCGTCGTCGATGTGGTCGCCACTGGCCGTGCCACCGATATTTGTCGGCACGCTGCTGCCTGGCGTGAACATGGCGCATGTGATGCCGCAAGCGATGCTGATCGCGGCATTGATGCTGCTTTCGGCGGGGGTATTTACCTATTTGGGCGGACGTGGATCCGCCACAAGCACCGATATGACAGGGCTGCCGCGCGTTGCCCTGCCCTGGGCCAGTTTTGCCAAACTGGCGCTGATGATCACGCTGATTTTTGCCGCGATAAAATTCGCCTCGGTCACGCTGTCACTGTCGATTGCGACAGTCGTGACGTTGCTGATTCCGCTGACCTCGCTGATCTGGTTGGCGGTGCAATGCCGGGGCCGCCTGAACGATGTCGTGACCGGACCGATACGCAACATAATCGGAGTGCGCCTTCCACAGCAGGCCTCGGAAACCACTGTTTTCGTGGCGGCCGGTCTTTTGGGGCCGATGGTTCTGGCCATGGTGCCCTTCGATGCGATTACCGGTTTTTTCATGGCCAACCACGTATCGCCGCAGATCATCGCCATCGTGGTTTTCCTGGCCACCGTCGGGCTGTCGCTTGTGGGTGTGAACGCCATTCTGACAGTGACCGTCGCCATCGCACTGGTTGGCGACCCGGCGGCCATCGGGATGGAGCCGACATTTTATGCGTTGGTTCTGTTGTCGGCATGGTCGCTATGCGCACAGTTTTCGCCCTTTACCGCCACGACCATCGTTGCTGGACGGTTGTTCGGGGTCAGTCCGATAACGCTGAGCTTTCGCTGGAACGGTGCCTATCTGGCGTTCTGCGTGCTGTCCGGGGTGGTGGTGATCGTGGCGCACGGGATTCTGTTCTGAATGAAAACACCCGCGGCGCAGCGCCGCGGGTGTTCGTTTTACCAGTCAGATCTGACGATCAGAAAAAGGCCTGCAACCCGGTTTGCGCGCGGCCCAGGATCAGGCTGTGCACGTCATAGGCCCCTTCATAGGTGTTCACCGTTTCCAGGTTCACCATGTGACGCATGACCGGGAATTCATCAGAGATACCATTGCCGCCATGCATGTCGCGCGACATACGGGCGATGTTCAGGGCCTTGCCACAGTTGTTGCGCTTGATGATCGAGATCATCTCGGGCGCCATGCGACCTTCTTCAAACAGGCGGCCGACACGCAGGCAGGCCTGCAGGCCCAGTGTGATTTCGGTCATCATATCGGCCAGCTTGGCCTGATACAGCTGGTTGTTGGCCAGCGGACGGTTGAACTGCTTGCGGTCCAGACCGTATTGACGGGCCGCGTGCCAGCAGGCCTCGGATGCGCCCATAACACCCCATGCGATGCCATAGCGCGCACGGTTCAGGCAGCCGAACGGCCCGGCCAGACCTTCGGCATTGGGCAGCAATGCGTCTTCGCCAACTTCGACGTTTTCCATCACGATCTCACCGGTGATCGAGGCGCGCAGCGACAGCTTGCCTTCGATTTTCGGTGCAGACAGGCCCTTCATGCCTTTTTCCAGCACGAAACCGCGGATCTTGCCGCCATGTTCATCTGATTTGGCCCAGATCACGAAAACGTCAGCGATGGGGCTGTTGGAAATCCACATCTTGGCGCCGTTCAGAACATAGCCACCCTGCACCTTGGTGGCGCGGGTTTTCATGCCTGCGGGGTCAGAACCGGCATCGGGTTCTGTCAGACCGAAACAGCCGATCCATTCGCCGGTTGCCAGCTTGGGCAGGTATTTCTTGCGCTGCTCTTCCGAACCATAGGCATAGATCGGATGCATCACCAGGCTGGACTGCACCGACATCATCGAACGATAGCCGCTGTCCACACGCTCTACTTCGCGGGCAACCAGTCCATAAGACACATAGCCGGCACCGGTTCCGCCGTATTCTTCGGGGATGGTGACGCCCAGAAGGCCAAGTTCACCCATCTCGCGGAAGATTGCGGGATCGGTTTTTTCCTGACGATAAGCTTCCTTGACGCGCGGGGCCAGCTTGTCCTGGCAATAGGCGCGGGCGGTATCGCGGATCAGGCGTTCCTCTTCGGTCAGCTGATCCTCGAGCAGGAAGGGGTCATCCCACACGAAACTGTTCTTGTCAGTCATGATTGTGTTCCTTGTATTTGCGCGTGCTCAGACGCGTTCCATCAAAAGGGCGACGCCCTGCCCGACGCCCACGCACATGGACGATATGGCATATTTACCGCCGGTTTTCTGCAATTCCAGTGCTGCGGTGCCAACAATGCGCGCACCCGACATACCCAACGGGTGCCCCAGGGCAATTGCGCCCCCATTGGGGTTCACGCGAGGGTCATTGTCAGCCAGCCCAAGATCGCGCAGGCAGGCCAGCGACTGGCTGGCAAAGGCTTCGTTCAGTTCGATCACGGACACATCGTCCAGCGTGATCTTGGCAAGATCGCACAGCTTGCGGATCGCGGGCACCGGGCCATAGCCCATGATGCGCGGCGCCAACCCGACAGAGGACGACGCCACGATACGGGCAATCGGCTTCAGCCCATATTTCTTGACCGCATCGCCCGAGGCGATCAACAACGCGGCGGCACCGTCATTCACGCCCGATGCGTTGCCGGCCGTGATCGTGCCATCCTTGCGCACGAAGGGGCGCAGCTTTTGCATGTCTTCGATCGTGGCACCGGCGCGGGGGTGTTCGTCTTGCGTGACTTCGGCCGTTTTGCCGCGGCCAAGGTCAATGGTAACCGGCACGATTTCCTGCGCAAAACGGCCTGATGTCATCGCCGCCTCGGCCTTGTGCTGGGATGCCAGCGCAAAAACGTCCTGATCTTCGCGGCTGATCTTGAAATCATCGGCCACGTTTTCCGCCGTTTCGGGCATGGATTCACTGCCATACTGGGCGTGCATCTTGGGGTTGGTGAACCGCCAGCCGATTGTGGTGTCGTGAACCTCGTTCGCGCGGGCAAAGGCCGTTTCGGCCTTGGGCATCACGAAGGGTGACCGGGTCATGCTTTCGACACCGCCAGCGATGGCAACCTGGATGTCACCAACCATGATCGCGCGCGCGGCCGAGGCCACGGCCTCCATCCCCGACCCGCACAAGCGGTTCAGGGTCACGCCGGGCACCGTGTCGGGCAGGCCGGCCAGCAGCAGCGCCATACGGGCCACGTTACGGTTGTCTTCGCCGGCCTGGTTGGCGCAGCCGAAATAAACCTCTTCGATCGCGGCTGCGTCCAGCCCGGTATTGCGCGCCGCCAGCGCCGCCACGGGAATAGCGGCCAGATCATCCGTGCGAACCTTTGCAAGGGCACCGGCATAGCGGCCAATCGGGGTGCGGACATAGTCGCAGATGAATGCGTCTGCCATTTTCGTTTCTCCGTCTTTGCGCGGCTGATCCGCGGAAGGTTTCTCAGTTCAGGCTTGCGAAGGTCTTGCCGTCTTTGGCCAGCTTGCGCAGCAGGTCGGGCACATCCCAGGACAGCGGATCTTCGGCGCGATAGCGTTCGATGCGCGACACCAGTTCGGACACCCCGATCTGATCGGCATGATACATCAGCCCGCCGCGCCAGCGCGGGAAAGAATAGCCGTGGATCATCACCAGATCGATATCGGCCGGGCGTTCGGCGATACGTTCTTCCAGAATGCGGGTGCCTTCCTCGATCATCGCGGTCAGGGCGCGGGCCTGGATTTCGGCATCGTCAAAGGATTTGCGGGTCACGCCCTTCTGCGCCGATGTTTCAATCACCAGATCCTCGACCAGTTGCGATGTCGCAGGCGCGGCGCCTTCGGCATAGTCATACCAGCCCGCCTTGGTCTTGCGGCCCAGGCGTTTATGTTCTTCGACCATGCGATCGGCGATGGGGATATAGCGATAATCGGGATTATCCTTCAGCCCCAGACGCTTGCGGTTGGCATAGGCGATGTCGAGGCCGGACAGATCCTGCACCTCATACGGGCCCATCGCAAAGCCGAAATCGCGCATCGCCTTGTCGATCTGCCAGGGCAGCGCGCCTTCCAGCATCACGATATCGGTTGTCTGGCGATAGCGTGTCAGAATGCGATTGCCGATGAACCCGTCGCAGACACCGGCCTGAACCGGGATCTTGCGCAGCCGTTCACCCAGACGGAACGCGGTGGCCATGGTCTGATCCGAGGTGGCGCGCGCCTTGACGATTTCCAGCAGCTTCATGATATGCGCCGGGCTGAAGAAATGCATGCCCAACAGGCGGCCCGGGTTTGGAATGCCGTCGGCGATCTGGTTCACATCCAGATAGGATGTATTTGTGGCCAGAACGGCGGTATCGGGCAGCCCTGCCGCCAGCGCGGCAAAAATGGTTTTCTTGACGCCCATGTCTTCGAAGGCGGCCTCGATCGCGATCTGCGCGGGGGGCAGCGCGTCATAGCCGATGGCAAACGCGAACCCGTCGGCCTGCGCCTTGTCGGCGGCTTCGGGTGTCATCATGCCGCGCTTGACGGCCTGCCCATACAGGCGGCCGACATTATCGCGCGCGCGATCACGGGCGGCGGCATCCATTTCGACCAGCGTCACATGAACGCCGATCTGGGCCAGCGCATAGGCGATAGACGACCCCATGTTGCCGCCCCCGACAACAACGGCCTGTGTCACCTCGACCGGGGCGGTGCCCAGGCTGCGGCTTTGGCCAGCCACGCGGGCATCGGCGGCGGCGACATGTGCCAGCGCGCGGGCCTGATCGGAATTGGCAGCCGCATCATGGGCGGCGCGTTCCGCGGCCAGACCTTCGGCCAGCGGCAGGGTGGCGGCCTGTGCGACCAGATCAATGGCGGCCAGCGGGGCCGTCATGCCGCGCATCTTCTTTTTCGCGGTGCTGCGGGCGGCGGCAAGGCCTTCATCGTCGGCCTTCGGGGCCGGGCGCTCGGCGGGCAGTGCGGCTGCATCCACGGCCATTGCCGCGGCCACCGGATCGTCGGACAGCGCATCAACCAGGCCGATTTCGGCGGCCTTGTCGGCACGCGTGGATTTGCCTTCGGATATCATCGCAGCCGCAGCCGCAAGCCCGATCAGGCGCGGCAGGCGCTGGGTTGCGCCACCACCGGGCAGCAAACCATGCGCAACGCCCGGCAGCCCCAGCGAGGCAGCAACCGTCGCCACACGATACCGGCAGGCCAGCGCGATTTCGCAGCCGTCACCCAAGGCGGCCCCGTTGATCGCCGCGATGGCGGGCAAGGCCGCAATCGCCGCCGTTACATCGGCCAGTGCCGGAACGGTTTCACCGGCACCGGCGAAGAACGTCTTGCCAGTGCCGGCCAGAATCACACGAGTCACGTTTGCCGCGCGGGCCTGCTCCAGCGCGGCCAGCAGGTCGGCGCGATAAGGGGCGGCGGCGCCATCCAGCGTTACGGTGGCCGTTCCGTTGGTGATGTCACAGCGTATTGTCATCTTGTCACCCTTTCGTCGGTGCGTATCGTCGCATTCATCATTCGGTCTTGGCCGGTTCATACCAGCGGCCTGAAAAGATACCGGTGGCGAATACGCCCTCTTCGGTATCCAGATCGGCGCCAACCGTCACCTGAAACACCCCTGTCTTGCCACGCCGTGCGATCTGCTGGCCGCGCGCGGTCAGAACCGAATTTCCGGGCGACGGGCGCAGAAAGGACAGGTTGGATTCCACTGTCAGGATCGGCCCCAGATGCCGCCCGGCGGATCCAAAGGCCAGATCGGCAAAGGTCCAGATCGCGCCACCATGGGCGGTGCCATGGAAATTCATCAGTTCGGGGCGCACCAGCATCGACAGTTCCGCGAAACCGGGGCGTGCGGCGACCAGTTCGATTCCCAGAAAGGCGGAATAAGCGTCATTCTTCAACAGATGCCTGATGGATTGTTCCAGCGCGGCCTGTGCATCCGGGGATTGGTAAACAGTCATGATTGCACGCCCTGTTCCGGCCGGTCGCCCGCCAGGCGCAGCGTATCAAACTGGGTTTTCCCGGTATCTGTCAGCGCACCCGCGAACAAGGTATCCAGACTGGCAGCGATATATTCATCCAGCGTCAGGCGGGATTTGAAATACCAGCTTTTCAACGCCCAGCTATGGGCCACCAGCATCAGTTGATAGGTCAGCACATCGACGTTCAGCGGGCGTACGACGCCCACCTCCTGACAGGCAATGATGGCACGGGAAATGATCTGGTTGGTTTCGGTTTCGTGCTGCTGAATCAGCAATCGGCGTTCCGGCGACAGCGATTTGGTGGACCGATATGCCAGCACAGTTGCGGCGCGATGACGATCAACCACGCGGCAATAGGCGTCGACAATGGTCATCAGACGCTGCAGCGGGTCTGTCAGACTTTCGATGGATTTCGGAATTTCGGTGGCATAGTCTTCCAGCACCTGCAGCAGGACCAACAGCAGCACGTCTTCCTTTTCGCGCACGTAAAGGTAAACGGTGCCTGCACTGACCCCGGCCAGTTGGGCGACATCCTTGATCGTGGTGCGGTAAAAGCCCTGATCGGAAAACAGCTTTGTCGCGGCATCGACGATCTGCTTGCGACGCTTTTCGATCAGATCAGGGTTTCCTACGACCGATGATACGTTTGAATCAACCATGGGCCACCCCATGAACCGGGGTGGCCGGAGCGCAGGCGCGGCGGAAAACCGCGCCTGCTGATGTGAAATCCGCGATCAACGGAACCGCCAGAAATCGGGCGTACGCTTTTCCAGGAAAGCGTCGCGGCCTTCGGCAGCTTCTTCGGAATTGACAAAGCTGGCCAGACCGTCGGCAGCCATTTTGACCTGACCGAAGATATGGGCGCTGTCAGCATTGAAGGCATGTTTCAGGAACTTCAGCGCGGTCGGGCTGAGCGCGACGACTTCGGCCGCCATCTTGCGGGCTTCGGCCATCAGCTGATCGCCCGGAACGACGGCGTTGACCAGGCCCCAGTCCAGCGCCTGCGCGGCGGTATACTGACGGCACAGAAACCAGATTTCACGGGCGCGTTTTTCACCGACGGTGCGCGCCAGATAGGCCGAGCCCCAGCCAGCGTCGAACGAACCGACGCGCGGGCCGGCCTGACCGAATTTGGCATGTTCAGCGGCAATGGTCATGTCGCAGATCACATGGATCACGTGGCCGCCACCGATGGCATAGCCGTTCACGGCACAGATCACCGGCTTGGGGATGTTGCGGATGACCATGTGCAGGTCGTCGATTTCCCACAGGCCATTTTCCGAGGTGCCATAGGTGCCTTTTTCGGCCATTTCCTTCTGGTCGCCACCGACGCAGAAGGCTTTTTCACCCGCAGCGGTCAGGATGACAACGCCGGCATCCTTGTCGGCCCAGGCGCGTTTGAAGGCGTGGATCAGTTCTTCGATGGTGCGGCCACGAAAGCAGTTCAGGCGATTTGCGCGGTTGATGGTGATGGTCGCGATGCCTTCGCTGACCTCGTAAAGGACGTCGGTATATTCCATGATTTTCTCCTTCGGGGTTAAGGGTATTCAGCCAAGAATGGCCCGGGCGGGGTCAAAGCTGCGCAGCAGCGCAACCTCGGCGTCATTTGGGGGGGCGATGCGTTCGGCGTTGGCGCGCACGGGCAGCTTGACGCCCGTCGCGGCCTCGATCGCGGCTAGGGCTTCGGCTTCGCCGCCTTCGTCGCAGACGATACCGGCAATTTCCAACGTGCCGTCGGCGCCGCGCTCCAGCCAGGCCAGATCGGTTGCGATCCCGGCCAGGTGTTTGATCGGCGTTGTGGTGAACGCCATTTTCGGCGCATAGCGGCCGGGTTTCAGCGGCATCACCACCATTACATCGGATGCGCCACCGCCCAGATCGTTCGCACCGCCCGACCCGACGATCAGGCCGCCATCTGCGGTGCGCGACGAATTGATGTTGCCAGCGCTGTCGATCTGGCCAGCCGCCAGCATTGACAGGCAGGCGCGGGCACGCGGGCCGGCCAGAACGCCCAGCGTGCGCATGAAACTGGAATGGAACCGCGATGAGGCCGCATTGGGCCGGTTGAACAGATAGGGATCACCCGCCAGCGGTCGGAAGCCGACCATGCCGTTTTCGGCGATCACGGCCACTTCCACATCGTTGTCGCGGCAGATCTGTTCGGCACCCCAGGCGGCCAGATGTGACAGGCCGATCCCGGCGAAAAAGCTTTGGGCGCTGCCATCGGTGGCGCGCTGCACAGCCTTGCGCATGCCGACAACGGCGGCGCGTTCTTCGGGCGATGCGGGTGCGTCGGCATCGCGCGGGGTTGCCGGAACGGGGTTCACGGCGGCGTCTTGCAAGGCTTTCAGGCGATCCTTGCCCAGCCGCGCCAGATAGGCATCATGGTCGCTGTCAAAAACCCATTCTTCGACCCATTCACGCAACGCCTTGGGGTCGCGCGTCAGGCGGCGCAGGGTTTTGCGGAACTCGTAATCTTCGGCATAGGATTCCACGCCCTCTTCCTTGGTCCAGACAAACTGGGCCTGGGGGTGGGCGCCGAACGGCGCTTCGATCACATATTCGACCAGATGGCCGGGGATACCATTGCGCGGCCCCAGCTTGCGGAATTCTTCGGGGCTGACAACACGGTCAGCGGTGATGATGACCTTGCGCGCGGCAAAGGCGGCCCAACTTTCTTCGGCGTCGGGGCCGTGGATGACGGCATTGCCCAGCGTATCGGCGATGGGGGCATGCAGGAAGGCCACATCAGGCACCAGCGCGGGGATGATGGGTTTGTCTTCGCCGGTGAACGGATCATTGACCAAGGCGCGGCCCTTGTCGCGCCACAGATCAGACCCGAGCAGGCTGTTGACCGGCACAAAGGGCCAGCCCATCGCGCCCGCCATCAGGCGCACTGTCATGGTGTAATTCGTCCAGTCCGGATCGCTTTCAGCATCTTCGGCAAAGACGTTTTGCAAAATGCGCGACGGTGACGGCGCGGGATAGGTATTGCCGGAAAAGGCGGCTTCCAGGTGTTGCACCACCCCGGCCGAAACCAGGATGGATGCGTATTCAAGCAGACCGGTCGCAACAAGTGTCAGGCAGTTCTGGTCACGAAACTGCCGCGCGACTTCGTAAACCGCGGCATGGCTGCGGTTGTGGGTGAAGCCAAAGCACAGCACATCGCCCGATTTCACGGTTTGGGCGATGGCCTTGGACAGGGTGACTTGCTTGCTCATGTTGCGACCTTTCAGGGGCATTGCTTAGTCGACCATGGTCAGGCCGCCGGAAACCGACAGCACCTGGCCCGTGACAAAGGACGAACGGTCGGAGGCGAAGAACAGCACACCGTCGGCGACTTCGCTGGGCTTGGCCACGCGTTTCATCGGGATGGCGTTTTTCAGCGCCTCTTGCATCTTTTCGCTTTGCGAGGCGAACAGCGGGGTATCGGTCGGCCCCGGGCAGATGCAGTTCACGCGGATATTCTTGCGGGTCATTTCACGGGCAAGGCTTTTGGTGAAGGCGATGATTCCGCCCTTGGCGCCCGCATAAACGGTTTCACCGAACGACCCAACGCGACCGGCATCCGACGACACGTTCACGATACGGCCCGAACCGGATTCGATCAGCAGCGGCAACAGCGCGCGGGTCAGCTGAACCGGGCCCATGAAGTTGATCGCCATGATCTTGTCCCAATATTCGGGGGTGTTGTTCATGAAGGGTTCGATGATGTCCCAGCCGGCGGCGTTCACCAGAACGTCCAGCTTGCCACCTTCGGCGGTGATCTGGGCGGCGACGGCCTCGGCGGAGTCGCGGCTGGTCACGTCCAGCTTGATGAACTGCGAGCCCTTGATTTCGGCAGCGGCGGCATTGCCCGCAGCTTCGTTGATGTCGGTCAGGATGACGGTTGCGCCAGCTTCGGCAAAGCCTTTGGCGCAGGCGTTACCGATGCCGGACGCGGCACCCGTGACCAGGACTGTTTTACCGGTGAAGTTCATGTCTGTCTCCGTTCTTTGAAAGGGTATCGGGATGGGCGTTACTTGCGCTTGAAGAAGCTGGTGACGCGGTTACGGGCTTCTTCGGTCGGGATGATGGCCTTGGGCTTTTCAATCTCGAGGGCATAGCCATCGACATCGGGTTTGCTCCAGGCGGCGATGCAGTCTTTGGATGCCAGCAGCGCCTGGCGCGACATATCGGCGATGCGTGTTGCGGTTTCAGCCGTCAACGCATCCAATTCTTCGGTTGTGGTGGACCATTGCGAAATGCCTAGGCGCGCGGCTTCGGTTCCATCGACGATCTCGCCGCCCAGGATCAGGCGCGATGCCACGCCGGGGCCGCACAGGCGGGTCAGGCGCTGGGTGCCGCCGGCACCGGGGATCATGCCTACGCGCGCCTCGGGCAGACCGACCTTGGCCTTGGACGAGGTGATGCGCATATCGCAGGCCAGTGCCAGTTCCAGACCGCCGCCCAGGGCGGGGCCGTCGATCACCGCCAGGGTGATGGCGGGGAAGGCTTCGATCCGGTCGAACAGCTTGTGCAAGGACCGCACATAGACGTCCATCAGTGACACCGCGTTGGCATCATCGAAAAAGCCCCCGATCATCGCCAGATCTGCCCCGGCGCTGAAACATTTGGTGGTGCTTTTGAACACCAGCGCAGTGGGCTTGGCGGCCTCGGCCTTGTCCAGGGCGTCATGCATTGCCTTGACGAAGGCTGCGTCGATCGCATTGACCGGCGCGCGGTTCATGGAAATGGTGCCGGTCTGTCCGGTCAGGGTAAATTCGATCATTCCGGTTTTCCCCCGTCAGTTTCCGCCAGTTTCTGACGGATGATGAATTTCTGGATCTTGCCTGATGCGTTCATCGGCAGTTCGGGCCAAATCTCCATCCGTTCGGGCAGCTTGAACATCGCCACACCCTTGGATTTCAGATAGGCAATCATTTCTTCAAAGGTCACCTGCTGGCCGTCCTTCGGCACGATGATGGCGCAGCCGGTTTCGCCCAGCCGGTCATGCGGAATACCGACAACGGCCGCGCGCAGCACTGCGGGATGTGCCATCAGGTAATCTTCGACTTCGCGCACCGAAATATTCTGGCCGCCGCGCACGATGATTTCCTTCAGGCGGCCCGTCACGCGGATAGATCCATCTTCGGTCATGCGCGCCAGATCGCCGGAATGATACCAGCCATCGGCATCCAGATCGCGGGCGGTCAGTTCAGGTTCGCCCAGATAGCCCAGGAATGTATTGGGGCCGCGCGACCACTCTTCGCCCGGCTCGCCCAGCGGCGCATCGACGCCGCCTTCGGCAACGACGCGCACTTCGATGCCGGGCAAGGCACGGCCATCGGTTGTCCAGGCGTTGGAAATCGGGTCGGTGGGCAGAACGATCGTGTGGGGCGGGCTTTCGGTCGAACCATAGACCGACAGCACGTGGAACCCCACATCAGTGCCGGCCCGCGCCAGCGATTCCGGGATCGGCGCGCCGCCGCACAGGAAATAGCGCATGGTCGGCAGGGTTTCACCCTTTTCGCGCAGGGCTGCGGATATATCGGCCAGAAACGGCGTGGCGCCCATTGTCCATGTGCAGCCATGTTCAGCCATCTGGGTGGCGGCGGCACCACCCTTGAACACATCCAGAAGCGACAGCGTGCCACCGGTCATCAGTGTCATGATGACACCATGCATGTAGCCCGTGGTATGCGAGATCGGCGAGGCCATGAAAGCCACGTCATCCGCGCCGATCGACAGGGCCTGGGCCAGGGTGCGTTCGCCGAACAGCATGGTGTTGTGGCTGTGAACGACGCCTTTGGGTTTGGATTCCGTGCCCGAGGTAAACAGGATCACGGCCGGATCATCGGCGCTGATATTGACAGTGCCAGTAAAGGGCGCGTGGTTCAGCACATCGCGGTAAGCGGTGCGGCCTGTGGCCACGTCATCGCCCAGCGTGACCACGGCGACATTGTCCAGGGTGCCGGGGTCCATCTTGGACAGCATATCATTGAAATTAGTGCTGCGGAACCGGTCGGCGGTGAACAGGGCGCGGCTGTCGCATTTGCCCATCACAAAGGTCAGATCGGCGCGACCATAGGTGACCGGAACCGGGTTCACGACGGCGCCGATGCGCATGATGCCCAGAAAAATGACAACCGTATCAACCCAGTTGGGCAGGCAAACGGTAACGACATCGCCCTTGCCCAGACCTTGGGCGGCCAGAAATCCGGCGACACTGGCAGATTGCGCGTCAAGCTGGGCATAGGTCACGGATGCGCCGGTAGAATCGCGCACCGCCAGTTTTTCGGGGTTTTGCGCCAGGGATTTGGCGAACAGGGCTGGCACCGTGTCGTCGCGCCAATACCCCAATGCACGGTATTTCTCGCTGAACGCCTTGTCTGGAACAGGATAGCGCATCAAATATTCCCCGAGGTTGGACGCCCGGCAATCTGGGCGTGGATCGACCCGATCAGCCCGCCATCGGCAAGCACATTCTGGCCCGTGATATATCCGGCATCAGGTGACAGCATGAATTCGACCAGACCAGCGATATCGCGGGCGGGATCACCGATCCGGTGCATCGGGATCAGGGCCTCGCGGTCGGCCTTTTTCTGGGGGTCCGCATAGATCGGCGCGGTCATGGCCGACAGGAACAGACCCGGCGACACGCAATTGGCACGCACACCCGCCGCCGCCCATTCCAGCGCAAGGGTGCGGACCAGCATGATCAGCGATGCCTTTGATGCGCTGTAGGCGCCAGTTCCAGGATAGGGTTCGATCCCCGACATCGAGGCAACGGAAACGAAGGAACCGCCGCCCGCCTTGACCATTTCGGGATAGGCGGCCTTGGCCAACAGCCACGACCCGCGCACATTGACGTTGAAGACACGATCCCATTCTTCCTGCGGCATGGTGTTCAGGCTGCCAGAGATTGCGATACCGGCATTGGACACGACCCCATCCAGGCCCCCCAGCTTTTCAACCGCTTCGGCGATCAGGCGGGGGGGAACGTCGGGCGCGCCCATGTCGCCCGTCAAAGCCACCGCATCTGCCGCGCCGGCCGCCTTGCAGGCAAGCACGGCCTCGTCCAGCTCGGCAGAGGGGCGCGAGGCGCACAAAGCCAGGCTGTTGCCCGACTTGGCAAGCCGTTCCGCCAAAGCGCGACCAATACCACGGCTGGAGCCCGTCAATAGAATTCGCATAGTCCTCTCCCGTTCTGGATGCCTTGCTTCGGCCAAAGGGCCGTGCCGGCAAGTTGGGCCCGCGTCCGGGCGATCAATATGGCGGACATTGCCGCCGGTTATGTCTTACAGGGTGCGCGCGACAAGTTCGCGCATGATCTCGTTCGAGCCGCCATAAATCCGGTGCACCCGCGCATCGGCATAGGCGCGTGCGATCGGGTATTCCCAGATATAGCCGTAACCACCATGCAGTTGCAGGCACTGATCGACCACGCGGCCCATCAGTTCGGTGCACCAATATTTGGCCATTGCGGCCACGGCGGGGTCCAGACGCTCTTCCTCGGCCTCGACGATGCAACGGTCGATGAAGACTTGCGCGATCTCGATTTCGGTCTTGACCTCTGCGAGGCGGAAACGGGTGTTCTGGAAATCTGAAACAGGTGTGCCAAAAGCCTTGCGTTCGCGGGTATATTCGATGGTCCAATCCAGTGCAGCGGCGGATGTGGCAACGGCCCCGATTGCGATCTGCAGCCGCTCCCAGGCTAGTTCCTTGCTCAGCAGCGGAAAGCCCTTGCCGACCTCGCCCAGAATGTTTTCCTTGGGGATACGGACGTTGTCGAAGAACAGTTCGCAGGTGTCCTGCGCCTTCATGCCAATCTTGTGGAAATTCTGACCACGCGAAAAGCCGGGCATCGTTGCCTCGACCACCACAAGGGTCAGTTCCTTCGTGCCGCTCGCATCGCCGGACTTGGTGGCGACAACCATCAGGTCGGCGCACTGGCCGTTTGTGATGAAGGTCTTTTGTCCATTCAGAATATAGCTGTCGCCATCTTCGCGGATATTGGTGCGGATCGAACGCAGATCAGACCCGGCACCGGGTTCGGTCAGAACGATCGCGCCAATCAGGTCGCCCGATACCATCTTGGGCAGCCAACGTTGTTTCTGTTCTTCGGTGCCGTGATTCAGGACATAAGGGGCAACGATGTCGGAATGGGTCGAAAAGCCGGGACCCGACAAGCCAAGGCGAGCCTGTTCTTCGATCAGGATGGCCGAGGCCAGGCGATCGGCACCGGCAGCGCCGTATTCTTCGGGCAGGTTCACACACAGCAGGCCCATTTCGCCGGCCTTCTTCCACACCGAGCGGGGCGCGACACCGTCTTTTTCCCATTGGGCGTGATAGGGAACCACTTCCTGTTCAAAGAACTTGCGCGCCGTTTCACGATACATGTCGTGATAGTCTGAGAAGATTTCGCGCTTGAGAATGGTCATCGGAAGTTCTCCCTATTCGCGGCGAGACGACTCGCCGAGCCTCATGATTGAACGGTCATTCATGTATTTTTATTCTAGTGTCAAGCCCAGAAAATACAAAAGTCCTATAATTTGCGACAAGTCGACTATTCATTTTCGGCAACCGAGATGCTGATCTTGCCAAGCTGCGCCCCTTGATCCAACCGGTCCAACGCGGCGTGAAGATCGGCCAGATCATAGGTGCTGTCGATCACGGGCTTGATGCCCGACCGCCCGACCGCGGTCAGCATATTCGCGAAATCCGCCAGCGTTCCGCTGGTCGAGCCGATCACGCGTAACTGTCTGATAAAGATACGATTAAGATCCGCCGAAGGTGCCCCACCGGTGGTTGCGCCGCACACCACGATCCGCCCGCCCCGCACCAAGGATTTAAGCGCATCGGACCATACGGCGGCGCCAACATTCTCGATCACCATATCCACGCCGCGCCCATCCGTCAGGTCTTGCACGCGGGCTACGACATCCTCGGTTGCGCCATTGATGACGGCATCCGCCCCCAACTGACGGGCCTGCGCCAGTTTGTGATCATGCCGGGATGTGACAATAACGCGCATCCCCGACAATTTGGCCAGCTGCAAGGCGGCCAGCGAAACGGTGCCGCCTATACCGAAGATCAGCACCGTTTCCCACGGCTTGGCCTGGCCCTGCGTGTGCAGCATCCGCCATGCAGTCAGGTGACCAACGCTCAGCGAGGCGGCCTGCGCAAAGCTGAGCCCGGCCGGCATCGGGAATACATTGCTTTGCGGCAGGCTGATGAAGTCGGCCAGACTGCCGTCGCGATGTTCGCCGATAATGGCCATTCTGGTGCACAGAACGGTATCGCCGCGGATACAGAATTCACATACCCCACAACCGATGCCAGGATGCAGGACAACCGGCTCGCCCTTGGCCAAGCCTGAATTGTCGTCCGCATCCTCTACGGTGCCCGCGCAATCCAGCCCCATGATCAGCGGCAGGTTGTGCCGAATTCCGGCACCGCTGTTGCGCATGTACAGATCGACGCGATTTAAACCAGACGCAACCACGCGCACCAGAACCTCGCCCGCGCGGCGTTGGGGTATTTCCCGTTCGCCGATACAGACAACCTCGTTGCCGCCATGCCCGGTCAGAAATGCCGCGCGCATCTTCGCCATGATCCCCCCTATGCTGAATTCGACACGGTGCCCGAACCCTTTTCAGGCTGGTCCGTAACGATGCGGTGACAGCGATTTATTGAACGCACCCTGTCCCTTCAGACTCGCATTACAACAACAGGCCACCACGGGTTACAAGCATATTTCCCGCCATATCTGCACCAAATGATGCCCAGTGATGTCGCACGATTGGCCTTGAATGAATTTGCGCTTACAATTGCAAATGTAAATTGCCAGGGCGCGATCACGCGCACAAACAGGAGAAGTTGAATGAACTCGATACAGCCGCCATTCGAGGATGTGCAAAGCACACTCGTATCGAACGTTGTTCAGGAACTGGCAGGGTTCAGCTTTGACCTGTCACCCGACACAACCCCAAAACAGGTTCGCCTGCAGGCGCGGCTTTGCCTGCTTGATACGCTGGGCTGCATGATTGCAGGTTCGCAGATGCCAGAGGCAAAGTCCGTGATCGCGGCCGAAGCCGCATCAGGCGGCGCGGCGCAAGCCATGATCGTGGGTCACGATGTGCGGCTTGGGGCCAGTTCGGCCGCGCGCGTGAACGGCTATATGGGCGACATGTTCGAACTGAACGACCTGATCGGCGGCCATGCGAGCATTGGCAATGTCGCTGCCGCGCTGGCGGCTGCCGAGTTGAATGGATCTTCGGGGCGTGATCTTGTCAGCGCGCTGATCGCCGGCATCGAAGTGACCGCCCGGCTGTATAATGCGTTTTACCCGCATCAGAAGGGCCTGGAATCCTGTGGCATGGTCAGCGTCGGGCTTCCGTCGTCGCTGGGCAGCGCGGCTGCGGCGGCCCGGCTGGCAGGATTGTCGCGCGCGCAAACAACCGAAGCACTGGCCATCGCCGGCGCCATCGCAGGCTGGTGCCCGGCCGAGGTGATCTTTGGCGATGGCGGCACAATCAAGCCGATGCTGTTCGGATCGGTTCCGGCGGCGTCCGGCTTGCAGGCTGTCAGCTATGCTGCGGCCGGGTTGACCGGTCCGGGAAAAATTCTGGAAGGTTCCCGGGGCTATTTCGCCACGATGGCAACAGCATGGGATATGGCCGCAATCACCACCGATGAATGGGCATTGATGGGGCCGCGGCGCAAGCTGCATGCCTGCTGCGGTTACATCCATTCTTCATTCGATGCGCTTTCATCCGCTGTTCAGGCAGATGGGCTTGATCCCGACCAGATTGAACGGATCGACGTGCGCGTGCCCAAGTATATCATTCCCGCGATCAGCAAAGCGGGCCCGCCCACAACCCCCAACGAGGCACGGTTTCATATTCAGTATATTCTGGCCCATGCCGCCTGCGGTGCAACTGTGGTGCAGCCTGACCACAGCAATGACTTTCCCCGGCATATCCAGAACCCCCAGATCGCCCGCCTGACAAATGCAATCGCCGTTTCCGACAGCGATGCACTGTCACATTATCATCAGTCGCGCCTGACCATCCATCTGCGCGACGGCAGGACAATCGAGACCGGAAATGACGGGCCGCGCGGCACGGCCCAGAACCCGATGACCGACGCCCAGGTGATCGACAAGTTCCGCGCGCTCAGCGATCCGATCATGGGCGAAGACGCAAGCGCACGCATCGTAACGCTGATCGACCAGCTTGACGATCTGGACGACTTGGCGCCGTTGCTGAACAGCCTTGGGGCGCCCTGATCACAAGCTCAGGATGCGCATTAAAAAACACCCGCCGTTTCCGGCGGGTGTTTTCGTTTCGAATATGGAAATTCGAATTACTTCATCATGTTCGGCAAGGCCAGTATCAGTTCGGGGAAGGCCACGATTATCCCGACAATGACCAGTTCGCCGATCAGGAATGGCGCCACGCCGCGGAACACTTTTTCCAGCGGAATATCCGGGCGGATACCGTTCACGACATAGCAGTTCAAACCAACCGGGGGTGTCACAACGCCGATTTCGATCAACTTGACCAGAAGAATGCCGAACCAGATCGGATCATATCCAAGACCCATCAGCGCCGGGAACACAACCGGCAGCGTCAGCATCATCATGCCCAACCCGTCCAGGATCATACCCATCAGCAGATACATGATGATGACCGAGATCAGGATGTATTCTCTGGGCACATCAAGACCGACGATCATGTTGGTGATCTCGGCCGGAAGGCCGGTAAAGGCCATGAACCGCACGAAGATCATGACGCCCCAGATCACCATGAAGATCATCACGGATGTCTTTACTGTATCAAGCAAACCATTCTTGAGATCCACAAACTTCATCTTTTTCTGCAGCGACATGATGAAGATGATTGCGGTTGCCACGGCGGCGGATTCGGTCGGCGTCATCCAGCCCATGTAAATGCCGCCCAGGATCACGCCGACAACACCGAAGATGCCCCAGACCTGCGGCAGTGTTTTCAGCTTTTCCATCATCGAATAGGCGGGCTGGCGCGGGGCCAGCTTGGGATTGATGGTCACAACCGTGAAAATCACGATCAGATAGACGATGATCGAGATTGCGCCGGGGATAACGCCGGCCAGCAGAAGCTTCGCGATCGATTCCTCGACCAGGATGCCATAGATCACCAGCAGGGCACTGGGGGGGATCAGCGCGGCCAGGGTGCCGCCAACGGCGACGACACCAGCAGCAAGCGCCTGGTCGTAACCGCGTTTTTCCATCTCGGGCAGGGCCAGACGGGTGAACACGGCGGTACTGGCCGTACTGGCGCCCGAAACGGCGGCAAAGCCGGCGCTGGCAAAGATGGTTGCCGTGGCCAGGCCACCTGGGGCACGACCGACCCAGACCCGCGCGGCGTCATAGGCTGCCGTCGTTATGCCCGCATGCATCGCCAGAAAGCCAATGGCGATGAATAGAGGTAGAACGCTGAAGGAATATGAGGCTGAATTCGCATAGGGTATAATTCCAGCCAAGCCAGAAGCAACGCCAAAACCACGGATCATGGTGATGCCGACAATCCCGGTAAACGCAGCGGCATAGGCGACCGGAACGCCGAAGAAAATCAACACGACAAGAAGCGCGAGGCCAAGATAGCCTAGTGTAATGGGGTCCATGTCAGATCCTTATTCTTGTACCGCAAGCGCATCTTCGACCGGGTCGTGGAAGATACGGGTGGGTGCTTCGGGGCTGATCACAAGACGCAAAGCTTCCAGAAGCTGCACGGCCAGTCGAACCAGAAGAAGCGAAAGTGCACAGCTTACGACTAACATACCAATCCAAAGCGGAATACCGATTTCAGGCGTATCACCACCGAATTTCCAGGCCCGCCAAAAGTTTGCGAAGCTACCTTTGACCCAGACGAAAACCACAAACGCGGCAATGGCCAGCGCCAGAATTTCCATCAGCCAC
>NZ_JBSRVX010000036.1:0-17184 GCF_055134745.1 Actibacterium sp. | reverse complement strand
GTATCGGGAAACACCAGCGCGATACCCTGTTCTGCGGCCCAGGCCTGGGCACCCGCCTTGACCATCGCATTTTCATGGGTGCAGGTCAGACCCGACAGATACCACAGCACGGGCACCGGGCCATCGGCGGCCTCGGCGGGCAGGAACAGCCCGAATGTCATGTCACAAACGCACACATCCGAGGCATGGGCATACACCCCCTGCACCCCGCCAAAACACCGGTTTTCGGATATCGTTTCAAACACTGGCTGTTCCCGTTCGTCGTTTCTAACCGCTGCCGATCAGCACACCTGCCGCAAAGACCAGCGCGCCGCCAAGGACCACCTGAAAGGCGGCCCGAAAGAACGGCGTCTCCATATATTTCTTCTGAATCCAGGCAATAGCCCATAATTCGACAAAGACCACCACCATGGCAATGATCGTAGCCGTCCAGAAATGCGGAATAAGATAGGGCATCGCATGGCCCAGCCCGCCAACCGTGGTCATCACCCCAGCCGAAAGCCCGCGTTTGAGCGGCGAGCCGCGCCCGGAAATCGACCCGTCATCGGATGCCGCTTCGGTAAAGCCCATGGATATGCCCGCACCCACCGACGCCGCCATACCCACCAGAAAGGTCGTCCAGGTATCCTGTGTGGCAAAGGCAGTGGCAAAGATCGGGGCCAGCGTGGACACCGACCCATCCATCAGCCCGGCCAGACCAGGCTGAACCCAGGTCAGCACGAATTGGCGATGGGCTGTGCGGGCTTCTTGTTCGCGGGCATCGCCCCCAAGATGCGCCTGTTCCAGATGTTCGGCGGTGTCGGAATGCCCCGCCTCGGCCAGCGCCAGATCGCCCAGCAATTTGCGGGTCGCGGCATCCTGGGTGCGCGCGGCCGCCTTTTGATAGAAATTCTCGGCGTCGCGCTCCATCATGCCGGCTTCTTCACGGATCCGCTCCAGCCCCAGATTCTGGATCAG
This sequence comes from Actibacterium sp., assembly GCF_055134745.1. NCBI lineage: Bacteria > Pseudomonadati > Pseudomonadota > Alphaproteobacteria > Rhodobacterales > Roseobacteraceae > Actibacterium > Actibacterium sp. The sequence goes on along the minus strand of NZ_JBSRVX010000036.1, from coordinate 16,227 downwards.
CCAGACCGGGCGGCGCGCATAAAAGCCCGACACATGTTCACGCCGGATCAGCGGGATCACATCACCGAACCGCGCCGTATGCAGGTCGATCAGGCGGCGGCGGTGCTCGTTTTCCTCATCCGCCATCGCATCGAATACCCGCGCGGAATCGGGATAGTCACCCCGCAATTGCTGGGCATAATTGCGATAGATCGCAGCGTCGTCTTCTTCCGACGAAATCGCAAGCGCCAGAATTTCCTGTTCGGACAAATCCGCAAAACGCCGCCGCTGGTTAAAGCCGGGAATCATGGCCACACTCCGTTTCGATATGATCGCAGCCTAGGGCCTGACGCGAATGGTGCAAGCGCGGCAATGCCGCATCAATCCACCCGGCGCAGATGCAGCTGATTTCCGACCCGTTTGGTTTCGAACCGCTTCAGCGCCTGCACCAGATCGCTGAGCTTTTTCTTGCCATAGGTGCGGGTGTCGAAATCGGGATTGTCGGCAGTGATATATTGACCGACCTGGCCCAGACTGTACCAGTCGTCTTCCTGGTTGATTTTGTCCATCGCATTCAGGATCAGCCCCACCGCATCCTGTGGCGGTAGCTTTCCGGTGGCTTCGGCTGGCGCGATGCCCTTTTGCACCGGGACAGGTTCATCAACGATATTTTCGATCAGGATGAAGCGGTTGCAGACGTTGCGCAGGGATATCGGCGCTTTAGCCTCGCCGATGCCGATCACATCCAGCCCCTGTTCGCGAATGCGGCTGGCCAGGCGGGTGAAATCGCTGTCGGATGATACCAGCACGAAACTGTCGAACCGGCCCGAATGTAGGATATCCATCGCGTCAATCACCAGCCCGATATCAGAGGCATTCTTGCCCTTGGTATTGGCGGTTTCCTGATGGGCCACCAGCCCCAGATCCAACAGCTTGTCGGCCCAGCCGCGCAACTGACCCGATGACCAGTCGCCGTAAACCCTGCGCAGGGCGGGTTCCCCGAAAGAGGTGATCTCTTTCAGGATGGCCGCCGCATAGCGCGCCGGGATATTGTCGGCGTCGATCATGACGGCCAGAAGTTTGGGTTTGCCGTTCGGCATCGTTGTTCTTTCCTGGTGGGGCGCACGACAACCGCGCGCCCGGATATCAGATGGGGCTGCGCGGCTTAATAAACCACCACGCTGCGGATACTTTCCCCCGCATGCATCAGATCGAAGCCTTTGTTGATGTCGTTCAGCGACAGGGTATGGGTGATCATCGGGTCGATCTCGATCTTGCCATCCATATACCAGTCGACAATCTTCGGCACATCCGTCCGCCCCCGCGCGCCACCAAAGGCCGTGCCTTTCCAGACGCGGCCCGTGACCAGTTGAAAGGGCCGCGTCGCAATCTCGGCCCCTGCGGGCGCCACGCCGATCACCACCGACACGCCCCAGCCGCGATGCGTGCATTCCAGCGCATCGCGCATCACCTTGACGTTGCCGGTGCAGTCAAACGAATAATCCGCCCCGCCGATCTGATCGAAGGGCGTCTTGGTCAGGTTCACCAGATAGGGCACCAGATCGGTCCCGATCTCGGCCGGGTTCACGAAATGGGTCATCCCGAACCGTTCGCCCCAGGCCTTTTTGTCATTGTTCAGATCGACGCCAATGATCATGTCCGCACCGGCCAGCCGCAGCCCCTGAATCACGTTCAGCCCGATACCGCCCAGCCCGAAGACAACCGCCTTGGCGCCAATCTCTACCTGTGCGGTATTGATGACCGCGCCGATACCCGTGGTGACACCGCAACCGATATAGCAGATCTTGTCGAACGGCGCATCCTCGCGCACCTTGGCCACCGCGATCTCGGGCAGGACGGTATAGTTCGAAAACGTCGAACAGCCCATGTAATGCAGGATCGGATCGCCATCCAGCGTGGTGAACCGGCTGGTGCCATCGGGCATCAGCCCCTGCCCCTGCGTGGCCCTGATCGAGGTGCACAGATTGGTCTTGCGCGACAGGCAGGACGGGCAGGTGCGGCATTCGGGCGTATAAAGCGGGATTACGTGGTCGCCCTTTTTCACGCTGGTGACGCCGGGGCCGACGTCAACAACGACACCGGCACCTTCATGGCCCAGAATCGCTGGAAACAACCCTTCGGGATCGGCACCCGACAGGGTGAATTCATCGGTATGACAGATGCCGGTCGCCCGGATTTCCAACAGAACCTCGCCCGCGCGGGGGCCTGCAAGGTTCACATCCATGATTTCAAGCGGTTTGCCAGCCTGAACGGCTACGGCGGCACGGGTGCGCATTGCGGTCCTCCCTTATGGTTTGTCGGCAAGGTGCGGGAAACAGGCCGCCATTGCAACTGGGGCAATGAAAAAGGCCCCGCAAATGCAGGGCCATTCTGGCTGGTAATAGTCCCCGGTGCCGCAGGCTGGGTGGGGGCTGATGATCCGCGACACCGGGGTAGCTTCTTACGCTATGCCCCATGTTTCGCCGCCAAACCGGGCAACCGAAAGGAACGGACAGGGTAATCGCGGGGTCTTTTCCGGGCGAAACCGGGGCAAGGCTTGATTTGCCGCCGCAACAGGTTCACATTTCCTTCATGACCGTGCAAACGCCCACGCCCTTTCCCCGCCTTGGCCTGCCAGAGCAGGTAAGTTTTGATCGAAAGGAACTGGGCGCAATCCTGACGCTGTATGGACGCATGGTGGCCGCCGGCGAATGGCGCGATTATGGCATTTCCAACCTGCGCGACCGAGCCGTGTTTTCGGTTTTTCGCCGAACCGCAGAAAACCCGCTATATCGCATCGAGAAATACCCCCGGCTGCGACTGCGGCAGGGCCAGTATTCCGTTTGTGGAATGGATGGGCAGATTCTGAAACGTGGCCATGACCTGCGCGCCGTTCTTCTGGTTCTGGAAAAGAAACTTATCCGCGCCGTCGATTGACGGCTTGCAGCCGTTTGTGCGCCGTAACCGGCCCGCCGCCATTCGCGCTGATACGTTCCACCGCCACGGCAATGGGTTCGATGGCCACGGCCATGTGATGGGCATTGGCATGGATCAGGCTTTCGTCATCACGCACCAGCGCCACATGCCCGGCCCAGAACAGCAGATCGCCGCGTGCGGGGGCTGTGCCCGGTGGCAGGTCACGCCCCAGCGCCGCGCGTTGCTGATCGCTGTCGCCGGGGCAGGCAATGCCACAGGCAAGCAGCACCGCCTGCACCAGCCCCGAACAATCAATGCCAAAGGCGCTGTTTCCGCCCCACAGATAGGAAACCCCCAGAAAACCTTCTGCCACCTCGACCGGATCGCTTGCCGGAAGATCCAATGGCCGGATGTGCATCATGGGCACGAACACCCCCTGATCTGTGCGCGCGAACCGGCCCTGTTCGCCCACCACCACCAGTTCAGACCCGGCGCCAAGCGTGGCGACTTCATGCTGTTTCATGTCTGCGGCCGGATAAAGCTGCGTCATGCGGGAAGTAACCACATGCGTCGGCGCGCAAAACCGCCGCAGATGCGCCTCGGCGACATAGCCCACATAACCATCGCGCCCGGCCTGGCCAAAGGCATGACCCTCATGGATATCCAGAACGTCGAACCGCTGGCCGAACAACAATTGCCTGTCCCGCGCCCCGCCGGGCATGGCCAGCAGGTCGGCAACCGGCACCGCAATGCCATGGGGCTGCGCATCGACAAAGCGATCGGCTGAAACCGCCCCGCGCAACTTTGAATGCGCCACGCGCCCATTAACGGGCAGGCTGCGCCGGTCGGTCACAGCTTCAGCACGCCGGGCAGCGCCTGCAACAAAGCACGCGCGCCCTGGCCCACGCCACCCTTGGGGCGGGCCGGTGCCGCCGATGGCTGCCACCCATAGATGTCGAAATGCGCATAGGGGGCAGTGCCCACAAAGCGCCGCAAGAACAACGCCGCCGTGATCGACCCCGCAAAGGTGCCCGATGGCGCATTGTCCAGATCGGCGATGCCGGGCTCGATCATCGCCTCATACGGATCGTGAAACGGCATGCGCCAGACCGGATCGGCCACCTGCGCCGCCGCGCGTTCCAACTGATCGACGAAAACTGCGACATCCGAATAATAGGGGGCTATATCGGGGCCCACCGCCACCCGCGCCGCGCCCGTCAGCGTTGCCATCGAAACGATCAGGTCAGTCTCTTCTTCCGTCGCCAGCGCCAGCGCATCGGCCAGCACCAGCCGCCCTTCGGCATCGGTGTTGTTGATTTCGACCGTCACCCCCTTGCGCGAGGTCAGGATATCCTGCGGGCGAAAGGCATTGGAACCAACGCTGTTTTCCACCGCTGGAATCAGCACCCGCAATTGCAACGGCAGTTTCAGTGCCATGATCATATGCGCCAGCCCCAGCACGGTTGCCGCCCCGCCCATATCCTTCTTCATCAGCCCCATCGAGGCGGGCGGTTTGATATCCAGCCCGCCGGTGTCGAAACACACGCCTTTCCCGACCAGCGTCAACCGTGGCCCGGCCTTGCCCCAGCGCAGTTCCAGCAGGCGCGGCGGCTGGGCCGCAGCACGGCCGACCGCATGAATCATCGGAAAATTCTGCGCCAGCAGATCATCACCGCGCACGGCCGAAACGGCGGCGCCGTGCTGCGCACCCAGGCGGAACATCGCATCCTCCAGCGCTTCGGGCCCCATGTCTGCGGCAGGCGTGTTGATCAGATCGCGGGTCAAAACCTCACCCGCCGCAATGATTTCCAGCCGGGCGGCATCCACACCTGCCGGGGCCTTCAGCCGCACATCCGCCACCGCTTGCGCGCGATAGCGATCAAACCGATAGGATGACAGCAACCAGCCCAGCGCCTGCTCGTTCAGGGCATCGCCCGTCAGATCCGTGACCAGATGATACACCCCCGCCGGCAGCGCCGCCGCCACAGCCGCCAGATGAAACCGCCCGCGGCGGCGCTTGGCGACGGTCCCAAGCCCCGCAACCACGCCCGCCAGCCCGCCATCGGGCGCGGCCAACAGCCGGTATTCGCCCAGCGCCGCCTTGAATCCGGTTGTCGTCAGCCATTTCGCCTGCTGCGGGGGCAGCCCCGCGCACCACTGCGCCAGTTTCGTCTCTTCGATGACATGCACCGGAACCGATATTTCTGACTCTGGCGCGAAACGTGCTGGCATAAAAATCCCCTCTCCAAACGGTCCCGTCGCCCAGATTATAGGGATTGCGCCCACCCGCAAGCGGCGATCAGCCTGAACGATCCTGCAAATCAACCGCCATTTTCAGGCAGCGGTCCGCCAAACGGCCCAACCGCGACAAAACCGCACCCAAAGCGATTCGATCCCCGCGCCGGGCCGTTACAGCCACGTCATTTGCCACCAGGGCCAGCCCATGCAGGCCCAACGGCTCGGCTATATCGCAGATACGCCGGCTAAGATGACAAAGCGCGCGCAGCCGGTTGCTGTCGGTTTCCAGATATATCTGCCCCATACTGAACGAAAGATCGTCCATTGCCCGCGCGATCATGGCCTGCGCCCGCGCCTCGCCAAGCTCGACATACAGGTTCGCCAGTCGTTCAGGATCCAACCGCAGACCTTCGACCGGCCGCAAAACGGTTATTTCTGCCACCCCATCTTCCTTCACATAGTTATGCGCCCCCGCGCATGACGACAATGAAACAGTCTTGCTCAAGAATCTGTTGCCATGGACGACAGATTTCTCTCGAATTTCGTCCAAATGCCGATTAGATATTCCGCATGAGCGAACATATTTTTCCCGCGTCCCACGTACGCACATTGCCCCCGTTTCTGGTCCAGCGCTATCAGGGCTGGAAAGCAACGACATATACAAATAATCGCGGCTGGTATCGCCGCCTTGCCGAGGGCCAGCATCCGCGCGCGATGGTGATTTCGTGCTGTGACAGCCGGGTTCATGTGACATCGATCTTCGGCGCCGATGAAGGCGAATTCTTCATCCATCGCAACATCGCCAATCTGGTGCCACCCTATAATCCGGACGGCGAATATCACGGCACCTCCGCCGCGATCGAATTCGCGGTCACGGCGCTGCGTGTCCCGCATCTGATCGTGATGGGCCATTCAGGCTGCGGCGGGGTCAAGGGCTGCTATGACATGTGTTCAGGCCACGCGCCCGAACTGGAAGAAAAAACCAGCTTCGTAGGCCGCTGGATGGACATCCTGCGCCCGGGTTTTGACCGGCTGCCGCAGGGCGACGATCCCTCCCGCCAGCACGCCCTCGAACAACAGGCCATCCTGATTTCGCTTGAAAATCTGCTGACCTTCCCCTTCGTGACCAAGGCCATTTCCGATGGCGCGCTGGCCCTGCACGGGGTGCATCACAATATCGGCGAAGGAACGCTGGAACATTACGACCCGGAACGGAACGTATTCACCGCAGTCTGATCGCAGGCGGCAGGCCCGGCCCGCCGCCTACAGTCCAATCATCAGCCCTTTTTCAGGTGACGGCTGCCCAGCAGCTCTGCGATCTGAACCGCATTCAGCGCGGCCCCCTTGCGCAGATTGTCCGACACGCACCACAGGTTGATCCCGTTTTCGATGGTGCTGTCCTGACGGATCCGGCTGATATAGGTCGCATAGTCGCCAACACATTCGACCGGGGTGATATACCCGCCAGCCTCACGCTTATCGACGACCATGATCCCCGGCGCCTCGCGCAGGATATCGCGGGCCTCATCCTCGTCCAGGAACTCTTCGAACTCGATATTGATCGCCTCGGAATGGCCCACGAAAACCGGCACGCGCACGCAGGTCGCGGTCAGCTTGATCGTCGGATCGAGAATTTTCTTGGTCTCGGCGACCATCTTCCATTCTTCCTTGGTCGACCCATCATCCAGAAACACATCGATATGCGGGATCACGTTGAACGCGATCTGCTTGGGGTAAACAGACGGCGCCACTTCCTGACCTGGCACATACATGCCCTTGGTCTGATTCCACAGCTCGTCGATCGCATCCTTGCCGGTGCCGGACACCGATTGATAGGTGCTGACCACTACCCGCTTGATCCGCGCACGATCATGCAGCGGCTTCAGCGCGACAACCATCTGGGCCGTCGAACAGTTCGGGTTCGCGATGATGTTTTTCTTGGTATATCCGGCAATGGCGTCCGCATTCACCTCGGGCACGATCAGCGGCACCAGCGGGTCATAGCGATACAGCGAGCTGTTATCGATCACCACACAGCCCGCCGCCGCCGCACGCGGCGCATAGGTTGTGGTTGCCTCGGATCCGATCGCGAACAGCGCGATATCCCAGCCTTTGAAATCAAAGGTATCCAGATCCTTGGTTTTCAATGTCCGCTCACCAAAGCTGACCTCGGTTCCCAGCGAATTGCGCGACGCCAGCGCCGCGATCTCATCGACCGGAAACTGGCGTTCGGCCAAAATGTTCAGCATTTCGCGGCCCACATTGCCCGTGGCGCCGACAACGGCGACTTTATAACCCATCTGGATCTCCTGAAGTAACTTGGGCCGAGCCTTATCGCAAAGGTGCGTCGGGGGAAAGGGGGCGGGCCAGTTGCCGCGCCTGATCCAGCCGGTCAGCCAGCACGGCGGAGTCAATTGTCACCGCGCCATCCGGCCCCGTCTGCATCCGCGGATAATAGACCCGATCCAGATAGGTCATGAACGCCCCGCGCAACGCCGGATCGAAGGCCAGCCTGTCCGGCGCCGCCAGCACCGCACGCAACGCCGCCGGCCCATCTGCACGCATCACCAGCCCCGGCAGGGCAAAAAACGCCTGCCCCAATGTGACGACCGGCTTGTCATGAAAGAACGCCTGCAGCCCGACCGAGGAATTGATCGTGATCACCCCCTGGCTGGCGGCAACCTGCGCGAATGTGTCGGTCCGGTTGTCGACCACGATCTTGCCGGCCGCCGCCGTCACCGCGTCATCCAGCGCCTGCGTCAGCGCCGTGCGGGCCGAGGGATGCTCCTTGACCCGAATATGCCAGCCTTCAGGCAAGGCATCGGCGGCGTCGGCCAGCGCGCGCAACATTCCCGATACCGTGCCCGCCCAACCACCAAACAGCGTGATCTGGCTGTCATTGGGCACCTGCAGCGGACAAAACAGAAACGGCCCCGCCGCAGCCAGATTGCCGCCATCGCCCTGGCCCACATCGGCCCGGCGTGATGCGCGCGCGGTCAGGTCGGCCCCCAATGCGCGCCAGTCATTCCCCTGCCGCGCCGGATCAGCCGCAGCCCATCTGCGGTAATGATCCGGGTCGCGTGGCAGGCTGTTCCAGGCATTCACCCCCGCCGGATCAATCGTGATCCGCCCCGGAAACGGCGCCAGTTCCGCAAACAGCCGTGCCGCGCCCGCATCGCGCGCACCTTCCATGAAGACCCGCCGCGATCCGGTCAGCCCGTTCCAGCACACCGCGACAAGATCCGGGTGCCGGGTAAAATAGCGGCGCGACCAGTTATACTGCGCCCGTATAAGGTGATATTTCGCCACCCGCCCCATCGCTGTCGAAGGCTGGCGCTTGGCCACGGCCAGGGCCGCCGTGGCCCGCTCTGAACTTTCTGGAAACCCGCGAAAGGAAAGCCCGATAAAGGCCAGCCGCCGCCCGCCGCCCGCCGCATCGGCCAGCGCGGCGAATATGCTGTCTTTCTTCCGGTTCCATCCGGCAAGATAGGCAATCATGCGCGACCCCGATCATTTGCAATTGCCGCACCCTAGCCGCCCTGGCCGCCAAGACAAAGCCACCACATGCCATCTTCTTGGCGCAAATACTCTCGCCGAAGGCACCCGTCAGCGACAAGAGCGGCCTCAGCAGAAATGGCGTGAAACAGTTTGGTCGGGCAGAGAGGATTCGAACCTCCGACCCCCTGCTCCCGAAGCAGGTGCGCTACCAGGCTGCGCTACTGCCCGACCGAACGGGTGCCGATTACCCCGCCCCCCGGCGATTTGCAAGCGTCATTCGCGCGGCTTTCCCCGCCGCAGCATTACGCCGATGCGTGGATAGGTTCCCGTTTCGGGCCGGGTCCGCGTCCGCAAGACAGGGGTGTTTTCGGACACATTCGCCTTGCCCTCGCGAAACAGGATATACAGGCCGCTGGCGATGATGATCGCGGCGCCGATCACGGTTGACCGGCTCAGCGTTTCATCGAAGAAGACAAACCCGTAAACCGAGGCCCACAGGATCTGCGAATATTGCATCGGCGCCACGATCACCGCATCGGCGTTCCGATAGGCCGCGATCATGCACAGCATTCCAACAAAGGCCAGCGCGGCGATCACGGCCACCGCGCCCAGATGCAACGCGGGCATCGGCTGATAGACAAAGGGCAGCAGGCAGCCCATGACCACGAAATTGCCGATCATCGGATACAGCAACAACACCGCACTGCGTTCTTCCTGCCCGATCTTGCGCACCACGATGGATGCAAATGCCCCCGACACAGCGGCGGTCAATGCCGCCAGATGCCCCAGTTCCAGATCCGTCTGACCCGGACGCAACACCACCATCACGCCGGCCAGACCCACAAGAACAGCCGCCCAGCGGCGCAGGCGCACGGTCTCGCCCAGAACCGGAATGGACAAGACCGTGATGATCAGCGGTGTGGCGAAAATGATTGCATAGGTCTGCGCCAGCGGAAGATGCGAAAAGGCATAGAATGCCGACAGGCCGGTGATGACAACAGACACCGTGCGCAGCGCCATCCACCACGGATGACGCGGCCGCAGGTTGCCATCGGTCGGATCACGCATCAGCATGACCGTCACAATGGGAAACCCCATCAACACGCTGAAAAACACGATCTGCACGGGCGCATAGAACCCGCCCAGATATTTGACCACAACATCATGGGTTGCAAAGATGCCAAACCCGGCCAGCGCCAGCAGCGGCCCTTTTACGGAAGCTTTCAACATACCCTTCCCCTGCCGGAAAACCGCAGCGACAATGCGGCAGCCTTCGTTTCAGCAGTAGGCACGAAATCCTCGTCGGGCAAGCCTTTGGCGGGAATGGTGATGTTGCCCGGCAAGATGCGGGCGCTTGTGGCGTCATCGATGCTCTGCGATCATTGCGGTGCAAATGAATTGCACCGGACCCGGCCATGACACGTGATATCCTGTTGATCCCTGGAGGGATCGGGCTTTTTCTATATGGGATGCAGGTCATGACGCTGGAATTGCGTCATCTTGCCGGATGGCGGCTGCGCAATTTCATCGCGCGGCTGACCACGACCCCGGCATCGGGGGCGGTGGCGGGCGCTGCCGCGACCGCAGTGATCCAGTCATCCAGCGCCGTGGTCCTGACCACGATCGGCTTTGTCGGCGCAGGCATCATGACCTTTCCCCAGGCGATCGGGGTCATCTATGGCGCCAATATCGGAACCACGATAACCGGCTGGATGGTCGCCCTGCTGGGTCTCAAGCTGCAACTGGGAACCATTGCGCTGCCTTTGCTGTTCGCCGCCGCCCTGCTGGCCACCACCGGTGCCGGGCGCTGGGGCCAAGCCGGGCGGATGATCGCGGGATTCTGCCTGATTTTCCTGGGCCTCGACCTGATGCAGCAGGGTGCCGCAATCTTTGAAACCGGCGCGCTGTTCGCCAACATTCCCGGCGATACACTGACCGGTCGTGCGATATTGCTGCTGGTCGGTATCGGCGTCACGCTGATCGTCCAGTCATCCAGCGCAGGCGTGTCGATGGCGCTGGTATTGCTGGGCACAGGCACGGTTACCCTGCCACAGGCCGCCGCCATGGTGATCGGGATGGATATCGGAACCACGTTCAAATCGCTGCTGGTGACCATCGGTGGATCGCGAGACATGCGCAGAACCGCCGTGGCGCATGTCGGCTATAATATCGTGACCGGCATTGCCGCCTTCCTCACCGTTGGCATTGCGACGAACTGGCTGATACGCCTTACGGTCGGCGATACGCTGACCGCCCTGGTCGGGTTTCATACGCTGTTCAACCTGCTGGGCGTCGTCTTGATGCTTCCGCTGACCCGACCCTTTGCCAGATTGATCGAATGGATGATCCCCGGTCGTGAACCGATCATGGCGCAACCGCTGGACCGGGCGCTGCTGAAAGATGCCGGGGCGGCCCTGGATGCCGCGCGCGGGACAAGCGATCTTGCCGCAACCGCGCTGTTTGGCGCCCTGGCCGGGCGGCTGGGGCCACAAGGCGACGGCGTTGCCCTGAATGGCGACATGCCGCAATTGCGGATCGCGCTGGATGATCTGGAAAACTTCGCCGGCCGCATTGCCATTGCCCCGGCCGATACCTGGTCGATGGCGCGCCGTGCGGCCCTTCTGCACCGAATCGATCATCTGCAACGGCTGCTGCACCGTGCCCAACAAACCGACCGGATTGCCGTGCTGACAAAAGACGCCGTCTTGCGCCGCCCGGTGCGCGCCTTTGCGGCATCACTGGCTTTGGCGGCAACCGCACCCGCAGCAGACGACACGGCCCGGCGCCTGAAGCAACTGACCGACCTGCTGCAGCGGCGCACCCAGCGCCTGCGCCGATCTGTCTTGCTGCGCGAATATGCCGGGCTGGTCAGCCCGACCGATCTGTTCGAACTGACCGACGCGATCCGCTGGCTTGGCCGGGCATCGCATCATGCTGAACGCATCGTCCATTACGGAACGCTTGTGGCCCGGGAAAGCCCCGAAAACCCTGCAATGACGGATTGAACCGACGCCGGTGCGGCAGTCTTACAGGCTGGCCTCCAGCGCCGCGATCACCGCATCGCCCATCTGGGTGGTCGAAACCGGCACCGCGCCGTCGGCCTGCATCAGATCGGCCGTGCGCACCCCATCGGCCAGCACCTTCTGCACGGCCGCTTCCAGCCGGTCAGCCTCGGCGCCCTGATCGAAGGAATAGCGCAACGCCATCGCAAAGCTGAGGATACAGGCGCAGGGATTTGCCTTTCCCTGCCCCGCAATATCAGGGGCCGAGCCGTGCACCGGTTCGTACAGCGCCTTGGGCCGGCCATTGGCCATCGGCGCACCCAGACTGGCCGAGGGCAACATGCCCAGCGAACCGGTCAGCATCGCCGCGCAATCCGACAGGATGTCGCCGAACAGGTTGTCGGTCACGATCACGTCGAACTGTTTGGGCGCGCGCACCAGCTGCATCGCGCCGTTATCGGCATACATGTGGCTTAATTCGACATCCGGGTAATCGGCATCATGCACGCGCTGCACGACCTCGCGCCACAGGATGCCGCTTTCCATCACATTGGCCTTTTCCATCGAACAGACCTTGTTGCCGCGACGGCGGGCCAGTTCGAACGCGGCGCGCGCCACCCGGTCGATTTCCGATTCCGTATAGCGCTGGGTATTGATGCCAACCCGTTCGCCGTTTTCTTCAAAAATGCCGCGCGGCTCGCCGAAATAGACGCCGCCCGTCAATTCACGCACGATCATGATATCCAGACCGGCGACCAGTTCCTTTTTCAGCGACGAGAAATCGGCCAGCGCGTCAAAACATTGCGCGGGGCGCAGATTGGCGAACAGGTCCATTTCCTTGCGCAGGCGCAGCAATCCGCGCTCTGGTTTCACGCTGAAATCCAGATTGTCGTATTTCGGCCCGCCAACGGCACCCAGCAGAACCGCGTCCACCGCCTGCGCCTTGTCCATGGTTGCATCGGCCAGCGGCGTGCCATGCACATCATAGGCGGCTCCACCCACCAGATCTTCGCTGACATCGAATTTCAGGCCACGCTTGTCGCCAAACCATTCGATGATCCTTTGCACTTCGGTCATGACTTCGGGGCCGATACCATCGCCGGGCAGGATCAAAAGGGAAGGGTTGGTCATCGCGGTAGCATCCTCATGTTGCGGGCTGCCATCGCCTATCGTCTGGACCCGCGCGGGTCAAGCCAGATGGGGGGCCAGACCCTGGGCCAGCATGTCCCAGACCCTGCGGATACGGGGGGTATTCCGCATGGCCTGATGCGCTGTCAGCCAGACCGGCAAAGGGGGCAACGGCAGGCCGGGCAGCACCTGTTCCAGCAGCGGATCGTCCAGCCCCAGCTTCAGTTGCCCGAATCCCAGGCCACAGCCGGCCCGCAGCAAGTGCCAGTAAACGGCCTGATCATCACACCGTATCCCGAAGAAATCGCGATCGACCACCATACCCTGCGCGCGCATGTTACGCATGATAAGGTCGGATCGGTCAAAGCCGACAAACTGATGCTCCATCAGATCATCGGCCGTTCGCGGTCGGCCATGTGCCTGCAGATAGCCTGTCGCGCCAAACAAACCCAAAGCAATATCACCCAGATGGCGCGTGACCATGTCAAGCTGGGTGGGCCGATACATGCGCAAGGCGATGTCGGCCTCGCGGAACAGCAGGTTCTCGCTGGCATCACTTGGTACAAGGTCCAGCGCGATCTCGGGATGTTCATCGCGAATACGGGCCAGAATCGGCGGCAGCACGAAATGCGAAACGATATTGCTGGCCGTGATCCGGACCGTGCCGGCCAGCCCATGATCCTGGCCCGCCGCCAAAAGCGAAAGCTGACCCGCCGCCATCTGCATCGCCCGCGCCGGTTCCAGCAAGGCCGCGCCCGTGGCCGTCAGAACAAGCCCGCGCGGCTGCCTGTGAAACAGATCGGCCCGTAGCGCGGTTTCCAACGCCCTGACCTGGCGGCCCAGCGTCGGCTGGCTGACCCCCACTCGCCGCGCCGCAGCAGACAAAGAGCCGGATTCGGCAACCGCCAGAAATGCCTGAACCAGCGACCAATCAAGATGTGCAAATGTGCCCGCCATTCAAAACTGAATAGCACACCTGCGTATATCGGCAATTAAACAAATTAACTGAATGGGTAACATGGGAGTGTTCCAGATGACAGGAGACCATGATGAGCAACACAGTTTTGATCCTGGGCGCATCGGGCAAGTTCGGCTCGCATTGCGCAAATGCCTTTGAAGCGGCCGGATGGCTCGTGCGGCGGTTCGATCGCAAGACAGACGATCCTGAGCGCGCGGCGCAGGGGGCCGATGTGATCGTCAATGCCATGAACCCACCGGATTACCGCAACTGGGATGTCGAAATACCCAGGATCACAGCGCTGGCCATCAGGGCGGCACGTGCCTCGGGCGCAACGCTGATCGTTCCGGGCAATGTCTACAACTTTGGCCGCCAGCCCGCGCCCTGGGGCCCCGACACGCCACAAAAGCCGGTCACGCAAAAGGGCCGGGTGCGTGCGCGGATGGAGCAGGACTATCACAACGCGGTGCGTGACCACGATATCCATGTCATCCTCCTGCGGGCCGGCGATTTCATCGACAATCGGCCAAAGGGCACATGGCTGGGCGATGGCATTCTTTCCGGGTGGCGCAAAGGCCGGTTCACCTATCCCGGCCGCAGCGATATTCCCCATGCCTGGGCCTATCTGCCAGATCTGGGGCGGGCGGCGCTGGCTTTGGCCGAACAGCGTGCAGACCTGCCTGCCTATGCCGATATCCCCTTTCCGGGCTATACCCTCAGCGGCGAGGAATTGGCGGCAGCGGTCGAAGAGGCCGGCAAACGCAAGCTCAGGCGCGCCGGTTTCCCGTGGTGGATGGTGCGGCTGGTATCACCCTTCGTGCCCGCAGCACCGGGCTTGCGCGAAATGCGTTACCTGTGGGACACGCCCCACAGCCTGGACGCCAGCCGCTTTGCACAGTATCTGCCGCACTTCACCTTTACCCCGCTGACCGAGGCCCTGCGCCCCGTCATGACACAGCTTCAGGGCAGCGCCACATCCACCCAGACCAGCCGGTGACGCGATGCCCGGGCGACGGGATCATCGTCAGACAAATCGGCGGGCCAGACCACGCCTGCGCCATGCACCGCCATATCCACCGATGGCAACACATAATCGACCCGCAGGTTGCCCGGGCCATCCTGCTCGGGCCAATCGACCGTATCCAGTGCGGGGTCCCCGCGCTGGCCATCCTGTTGCCCGGCCACGGCCCCACCCGGCGACCGCGGCAACGGGTCCTGAATCCGCGGATCGGCCAGAAAATCCCGCATCGCCTGATGCAGCCCGTCACCGTCGATCGGGTCAAGATTGGTATCGCCGATCACTATGAACGCCGCCCCCGGCGCCTTGCCCAATAACCCGTCCAGATAAACCTGCCACAGCCGCAATTCATCGCGATTGCGCAATCCGTTGGCATCCTCTGGCCCATCGAAGACCGGCGGGCTGGCGTGAAAGGCCAAAACGTGCAGAACCTTGTCCCCGATCATCACCGGAACATCCCAATGCGCAACCGAAGACAGGCGCTGCACCTGCTGAACGGCCACGCTGGGAAACGGCTGGTCATCGCGCAGGGGCAGCGTCGCACCGGGCAGATCAACCCAGCGCAGATCCGACAGATCACGCACGGCAGCCGCATCTACAGGAAACCGCGACAGCACCGCCATACCGCCCTGTCCGGGAAACCGTCCGAACCCCTGCGCGTCGCGCTGCCCGTCGCTGCGCCCGTCACCATCATGATCCAGCCCGGTGCGTATTCCTGCATTGGGCAATCGGGCAAACCGGTGGTTCAGCACCAGCCCCGCCGCCGCCAGATCTGCGGCAAGCGCGGCCAGCACCGCACCGTCATGGTCGTAATCCACACCCTGCAACACCAGAATATCGGGCCCCGCCTGTGCGATCACGGCAATGATGGCCTTTACCTGCGGATCCTGCCCGGACTGGATATCACGCAACAGCAAACCCGGCCCGCGACGCTGCAACTCTGTATTGAATGTGGCGATGCGAACCGTTTCAGCCCATGCCGGAACGGCCAGCAGGCACAGGATCAGGCCAGTTGAAATTCGCCATCTTCTTGGGGAACCGCGCGGCGGCGCTGTTCCTGAATCAGATTGGCGATACGCCGCAGCGCAATGCCGCGCATCATAAGGCCGGCCGGAAGAAGCGCCCATGCGGAAACCGTCCAGATCAGGGTTTGCGGGTTGTTCAACGTCAGCGGATCGTAAAAGGTCGATGATGCGGTCACCAGCGCCGGAATGACGAAGGGCAGCAAAAACCCGATCACCATGTTCAACCGCGACGAACGCGCCAGGCGGTCAACGACATCGCCGCCGGCGGTGGGGTCGAACGTGGGCAGGTTGATCCAGACATTGAATGACCCGTTGCGCACCGGCCAGCGATTGACCCGCAACAGAACCGAAAATGCCGCCAGCGACATGATCGAGATGAAATAGGCCGTGCCGGCCATCGTGCGCATCAGCAGCACCTTGTCGATGGCCGTATCGGGTGGCAGCATCAGAACGAACAGCCGCACC
>NZ_JBSRVX010000035.1:0-62723 GCF_055134745.1 Actibacterium sp. | reverse complement strand
CCTGTTCGACATCCATGCCCAGATCGCCGGCCATGACCCGCTGAGCAGCATGAGCTTTGTCAGCGCCCCCCTGACCAGCCTGCTCTATGCCCCCATGGCGATGCTGCCGCCCAAGATGGCGCTGGTGATGTTCAAGATCGCGGCCACCGCCTGCCTGTGGGCGGCGCTGGTGCTGCTGTATCGGCATCTGCGCCAGATATCGGGCGCGCAGGGCAGCCGGTTCTTTGCCGTCTTCGCGATCTCGGCATTGGTGTTTCAGCCCTTCTGGACGATTTACCGGGTGGGTGGACAGACAACGCCCCTGGTCCTGCTGCTGCTGGTGATCGCAATGATTCTCCATGGCCGCGGGCGGGCGGTGGTCCCTGCCGCCTGCGTGATCGCCGCGGTCGCGGTCAAACCCGTTCTGGCCCCTGGCATGATCTTTCTGCTGGTGATTGCCGAACCCCGGTTGCGGCTGTGGTTGCTGGGTATCGGCGCGGTGGTGGCTGCGGTATCGCTGGCATGGTTCGGACTGGACCTGCACCTGCAACTGGCGCGCAATATTCTGGCGGAAAGCGGGGCCATCACCGAACCCTTTTACAACAGCAACATGTTCACCTGGGTGGAGCCGATCTGGCTGGGCCTGTCAGACTATCAGACCCTGACCGCGATGCCCGGCCCCCTGAAAACCCTGACCAGCCTGCTGCGTCTGGCGGTGATCGCGGCGCTTATCTGGCGCTATGTGCAACTGCGGCGCAGCGATGTGGACCGTGCCGCGCCGCGCCATTTCGCGCTCATGCTGGTGATGGTGATCGCGATGGTCATGACGCCGGTCGCCTGGGCACATTACATCAGTTTCCTGTTCGTGCCGCTGGCCTTCGTGCTGGCCTTCGCGGCACATTTTCCGCGCCCGGCGCGTATCGTGGCCCTGCTGGCCGTGGCCACCTCGCTGTTCCAGCATTTCCTTGTGCAGCGCCTGTATGACAAGATGTTCGGGCTGGACAGCCGTGCCGAGTTGATCGCCATCGGCGCGCTTAAAAGCCTGCCGATGCTGCTGATCGTTGCGCTGATCGTGATCTGGTTCCGGGGCTTTGCCGACAGCTATCGCGCGGCGCGCTGGCCCACCCCCGGGCGCCGGGCATAACGTCCGCGCAGGACCAGCACCAGAACCAGCCCCAGGAACACCCATTCGGCCATGCCCCAGGGAACTGTATCGCCTGCCGCCAGGGCCCCGGCGGGGATCTGCGCCGCCCCCATCAGCGCCACCAGCCCCACATCAAACCCGGCCCGCCATTTCAGCCCCTGCGAATAGGCCAAAGCCACCAGCCACACCACGGCCAGCACGCCGACAAAGCCCCATCCCAGAACCAGCCCGATCAGCCCCGCCAGCACCGGCAGCACCGCCGCCATGATCGTGCCATGCGCCAGCGACACACGGCCTGCCGCGAAGGGCCGCAAACGTCGGAACGGGTGCCCCCGGTCGCTGGCCAGATCCAGCAGATCGTTCATCACATAGGCGCCCGAGGTCATCACGCTGAACGCCACCAATCCCAGCGCCCATCCTTTCAGCGCCGCTGGCGTCAGCCCCCCCTGCTGCGCCCAGATCAGGACCAGCGGAAAGATCATCACCAGATTCAAAATCCACCGCAAGGGATACAGCGCCGCCCCATAGGCCGCCAACGACCGGCCCGTTCTGCCGATATGATCGGTCGGATGACCCAGCGCCGCGGCCCTGGCCCGCAGCCCCGATGCGGCGTTCACGGTGATCACCCGCCCCGCCCCGGCCCAGACCGCCAGATCGGCCGGCGCATCGCCCATATAGGCATAGCCGCCCGGCCCGAATGTTTCCTGCAGAAAGGCGGCCTTGCGCCGCCCTTTCAGATTGTGGCGCGGCCCCGACCCGAAGGCCCGATCGAAGATCCCCAGATGATCGGCAATCGCCTGGGCCAGCGCCTGGTTCGAGGCGGTCACCAGAACCACCTGCCCGCCCCGCGCTTTCCAGTCGCGGATATAGGCCAGCACCTGTTCGTTATAGGGCAGCCGTGCCGGATCGACCTGTGCCATGTCGGCAAGGCGCTGTTTCAGCGCCGCCGGTCCGCCCCGCACCGCCCCCAGCGCCGCCAGTGGCGTGCGCCAGTTCGCCACAAAGGCCGCCCAGAACGATTCATACAGCATATCCGTCCGGATCAGGGTTCCGTCCAGATCCACTGCCAAAACTTCCGGTGTGCCATCCGGGCGGTTTGCCGCATCATCCTGCATCGGATTGATCCCTTTCCTGTAACCTGGGCATCCATAGCGCATCATCGCCCACAGGCGAAGCCCGTATAAACCCGGCGCCGCGCGCCACAGGCAATCGACCACTTGGAACAGGATAGCGCCAGGGCTAAGGTATTTGAGGCTGTATCAGGGAGGAGCAGGCGACATGGACCGGATTGTCATCATCGGGGCCGGGCAGGCAGGGCTGTCCGTTGCCGCGCATTTGCGGGCGAAGAAATTCGACGGCCCGATCACCCTCATCGGCGACGAGGCGACCGCGCCCTATCAGCGCCCGCCGCTGTCAAAGAAATACATGACGGGTGAAATTGATCTGGACGGGTTGCTGCTGCGCCCCGCAAATTTCTATGACGATCAAAAGATCGACCTGATCCTGTCTACCAGCGTGACCTCGATCGACCCGCAGGCCCGGGAAATTTCCATGGGCACGCAGAAAATGGGCTATGACACGCTTGTGCTGGCCACCGGGTCGCGCCCGCGCCTGTTGCCGGATGCGATGGGGGGCGATCTGGGGGGCATTCACTATATCCGCACGCTGGCCGATATCGACGCGCTGAAGACCGAATTTACCGAAGATGCGCGGCTGCTGATCATCGGGGGGGGCTATATCGGTCTGGAAACCGCTGCCGTCGCCGTGACACGCGGCCTGAAAACCACCTTGATCGAGGCCGCCCCCCGCATCCTGCAGCGCGTGGCCTGTGAACAGACATCCGATTTCTTCCGCAGCCTGCATCTGGGCCATGGCGTCGATCTGCGTGAAAATACCGGGCTGGTGCGACTGATCGGCACCGATGGCCGGGTCAGCGGTGCGGAACTGTCCGATGGCAACAGGGTGGATGTCGATATCGTGGTCGCCGGCATCGGCATTCTGCCCGATACCACCCTGGCCGAATCCGCCGGTCTGAAACTGGATAACGGCATCTGGACAGATGCCTTGGGCCGCACGTCCGACCCCAATATCTTTGCAGCGGGCGATTGCACGTCCTTTCCCTGGCGCGACGGCCGTCTGCGACTGGAAAGCGTGCCCAATGCCATCGACCAGGCCAAGGTCGTGGCCGAGGCCATCCTGGGCCGCACCGATCCCTATATCGCCAGGCCCTGGTTCTGGTCGGATCAGTATGATGTCAAACTGCAGATCGCCGGGCTGAACACCGGCTATGACATGGTTGTCACCCGGCCCGCCAGCCGGCAGGGCGCGGTGTCGTTCTGGTATTTCCGTGCCGAAGAATTGATCGCTGTCGATGCGGCAAACGATCCCGGCGCATATATGATGGGCAAGCGATGGATAGAAACGGGAAAGACGCCCGACCCGCTGCAAATCGCCGATGCCGGTGTCGATCTGAAAGCCATCACGGTGCGCGACATTGCCTGAGTGCATGACGCGCAACTGCGATCGGCGCATGTCTCAAAGGATCCGTCAATGATTGAACTCTATTATGCGCCCACGCCAAACGGCTGGAAAATATCCATCTTCCTGGAAGAAGCCGGTATTCCCTATCGGCTGCATCCCATGTCGCTCAAACAGGGCGACCAGTTCAAACCCGATTTTCTGAAAATTGCACCGAACAACCGTATGCCGGCGATAGTGGATACCGCGCCGGCCGATGGCGGCCCCGATTTCGCGATATTCGAAAGCGGCGCGATCCTGATCTATCTGGCCGAAAAATACGGTCGTTTCCTGCCCGCCGATGCGCGCGGGCGCAACACTGTAATCCAGTGGCTGATGTGGCAGATGGCCGGCCTGGGGCCCATGTTGGGCCAGCACGGGCATTTTCATCTGTATGCCACCGAAAATATCCCCTATGCGATCGACCGCTATCGCAACGAGGCCGCCCGGCTGTATGGCGTGCTGGACCGGCAACTGAAGAAAACAGGCGCCCATGTCGCCGGGTCTGATTACAGTATCGCCGACATGGCCTGTTTCCCCTGGGTGATGACCCACAAGGCCCAGGGTTTCACGCTGGACGATTATCCGCATGTGAAACGCTGGTATGCCGATCTGCGGGCCCGCCCTGCCCTGCAAAAAGGTCTGGCGGCAGGCAAGCTTGATCCTCTCAAGGGCGACGGTTTCGCATCCGAGGAAGACCGCCGCCGCTTTTTCGGCATAAGCCCGCAAGCCGGAAACTGAAGGAAACGAACACCATGACCAAAGTCGAATTTTTCTATGATCTGACCAGCCCCTGGACCTATCTGGCCTATGACAGCATCCTGGACATGTCCGCGCGTCTTGATGTGCCGATCATCTGGCGGCCGCATCTGGTGGGCGGGGTCTTCAACGCGGTCAATCAGGATGTCTATAAACGCCGCGACACGGATACACCGTCACGCAAGATGACCTATGCGCTGTACAAGGATCTGGGTGACTGGGCGCGCTATCAGGGATTGACCATCAATTTTCCCCCAAAGGCGGGGCATCCGGTGAATGCCGTGAAATGCATGCGCGGCGCTATCCATGTCCAGCAGCAGGGCGGTGATCTGGCGGCCTATAACACGGCCATGTTCCAGGCTTTGTGGCGCGACGGTCTTGATCTGGCGCAAGACGCCGTGCTTGCGGATATTTGCACCGGTCTGGGGATCGAACCAAACGCCTTTTTACGCGCAATTGCCGAGCAACCGGTCAAGGACGCCCTGCGCGCGAATACAGACGAGTTGATCGAGCGCGGCGCTTTTGGCTCCCCGACCATATTCGTGAACGATACCGACATGTATTTCGGCAATGACCGTATGGTGCTGGTCGAACGGGCGATCATGAACGACCGCGCCGGTACCTGACTGGCACGCCAAAATAAAAGTAAGGTTGACATATCATCTGCGTGCACTGATAATGTAATCAACCAGACACAGGACTCGCCGCGATACGTTGCGTAACCTGCCCGACACCCAGGAGGAGGACATCATGGATATCGTCATCAGAGGCGGAACCGTCTTCGACGGCACCGGAAGCCCCGAATTCGAGGCCGATATCGGCATCACCGACGGGATCATTACCGCCATCGGCAAGATCAGTGACAGCGGCAAAGAAGAAATCGACGCCTATGGCCAGATCGTCACGCCGGGCTTTGTGGATATCCACACCCATTACGATGGGCAGGCCGTCTGGGACAGCCATCTTGCGCCCTCTTCGGTTCATGGTGTGACCACGGTATTGATGGGCAATTGCGGCGTCGGCTTTGCCCCCTGCAAACCGGGTGATCGTGACCGGCTGGTCGAATTGATGGAAGGCGTCGAGGATATCCCCGCGCCAGTCATGAATGAAGGTCTGGATTGGAAATGGCAGACCTTCGCCGAATATCTGGACCGCATTGAACAACAGCCCCATGATCTGGACATTGCCGCGCTGGTGCCCCACGCACCGCTTCGCGTTCATGCGATGGGCGCACGGGCCAGCCATCTGGACGTGGCCACAGATGCCGAGATCGCGGAAATGCGCGCACTTGCACGTGATGCCGCACGCGCCGGTGCATTTGGCTTTTCGACCTCGCGCACCGTCAGCCACAAGACCCTTGCCGGCGAATACATGCCCACCTTGCGGGCGCAGGAAAAGGAACTGACCCAGATTGCCCTTGGCATCCGCGAAGGCGGCGGCGGGCTGATCGAACTGGTCTCGGACTGGGAACTGGGCCACGCCAATGAATTCGCCATGATGCGTCGCGTCGTGGAAAATTCCGGCCTGCCGATGGTGTTCTCAATGAACCAACGCAATGCCGAACCCGATAAATGGAAGATCGTGGTCGAGGCCTGCGACCGCGCTGTTTCCGATGGTCTGAACATGCGCCCGGTCTTTCCGCCCCGCGCCATCGGCGTGATGATGGGCCTGTCGTCCACGCAAAACCCGTTTTCGGGCTGCCCGACCTATAAATCAATTTCCCACCTTCCGCTGACCGAGCGGGTCAAGGCCATGCGCGACCCCGAAATCCGCGCGAAGATCCTGTCGGAAGACCCTGTAAAGGAAAGCACTTTCCCGTTGATGCATCTATTGGGATACGACTGGATGTTCCCGCTGGGCGATCCGGTCGATTATGAACCCAAACAGGAAAACTGCATTACCGCCATCGCCGCGCGCGAAGGCCGCAGCGCGCCCGAAGTTGCCTATGACATCCTGCTGTCGGATGAAGGCCGCAACTTCATCTATGTCGCGATCGTGAACTATGCCTCTTACGATCTGTCCTTTTCCGAAGCATTGCTGGCCAACAAGAATGCCATCGTCGGGCTGTCGGATGGCGGGGCGCATGTCGGCTTCATCTCGGATGGCGGGTTCCCGACATTCCTGCTGACCCATTGGGGCCGTGACCGCGCGACCGGAAAACTGCCCCTGGCCGAACTGATACGCCGCCAGACCAGCGACACCGCCCATACGATGGGCCTGTATGATCGCGGCGTGATCGGGCTGGGCAAGAAGGCCGATGTGAACGTGATCGACTTTGACAGGCTGGCGCTTAAACGCCCCTATCTGCGGGCTGATCTTCCCTCGGGCGCCAAACGCTTTTTGCAGGATGCCGAAGGCTATACCGCGACGATAAAGTCCGGGGCGATCAGCTATCGCAATGGCGAAAGCACCGGCGCGCTGAAAGGCGTGTTGTTGCGCGGCGGTCCACGTGCCGCAACGGCCGCAGCCGCCGAATAGAAGCATGACGCTGCGCCACTGTTCGGCGCAGCCTTTTGCAGACCCGTCAAGGCAGGGCTGTGGCCCGGCCTTGACAGTGGCAAGGACCGATAAAATCGGTGTTTTAATTTTTGGCACTTTTGCCTAGTGTGGCGCGGAATCACAGGGAAGAGACCATGCCAACAGAACACCTCGCAACCGGCTTTCATACCCCGGATGAAACGCTCAGTGCCCGTGAAATGCATGACTTCGCGTCGCGCGCGGCCAGCGGCTTTCGTTCGCTGGGTATCGTCGAAGGCGATGTCGTCGCAATCTTGATGCGCAACGACCTGCCCTTCCTGCAGGCCATGATCGGGGCCAATATCTGCGGCGCCTATGCAGTGCCGGTGAACTGGCACCTGGCCCCTGCCGAAGTGGACTATGTGCTGAAAGACTGCGGCGCACGCGTTCTGGTCGGTCATGCCGATCTACTGCACTCTATCCGCCAATACGTTCCCGATGACATGGTCCTTCTGTCGGTGTCCACCCCGCCGACCATCGCCGGGATATACAAGGTTTCGCCCGAAAACGCTGCCAATCCAGCCGGGGCGCAGGATTGGTATGGCTGGGTCAAGACGTTTCAGCCCTGGGATGGCCCATCACTGCCTGTGCCGGGCTCGATGATCTATACATCGGGCACCACCGGCAAGCCCAAGGGCGTGAAGCGCGTCCCGATGGCCCCTGACGCCCTGCGCCGCTATACCGAACAATTCAAATCCGTCTACGGCGTGGATGAACATATCCGCACGATGATCTCGACGCCGCTTTATCACGCCAGCCCCAATTCCTTTGGCCGCTTCGCCATGATGGGCTCGGATTTCACGCTGCTGCTGTCGAAATTCGATGCCGAAGAAATGCTGCAAATGATCGAAAAGCATCGCATCAACAACATGACCACCGTGCCCGCGGTCTTTGTGCGCCTGCTGAAGCTGCCGCAGGACGTGCGCGATAAATACGATATGTCCTCGCTGAAATGGATCAGCCATACCGGCGCCGCCTGCCCGCCCGAGGTCAAGAAGGCGATGATGGATTGGTGGGGTCCGATCATTCACGAAACCTATGGCGGCACCGAGGTCGGCATGGCTCTGCATTGCAACCCGCAGGACTGGCTGTCGCATCCCGGCACCGTGGGGCGCACCGTCAAGGATTGCGACATCAAACTGTATGATGACGATGGCAACGAGGTGAAACAGGGCGAACCCGGCGAGATCTACGTCAAGAACGATGCCTTTCCCAATTTCACCTATCTCAACAGCCCCGAAAAACGCGCCTCGGCCGATCGCGGCGGTTATGTCAGCATCGGCGATGTCGGCTATTTCGACGCGGATGGCTTTTTGTATCTGTGCGACCGCAAATCGGACATGGTGATTTTCGGGGGCACCAATGTCTATCCCGCAGAAATCGAATCCGCGCTGGTGCAGAATCCCGGTATCGCGGATTGCGCGGTGATCGGCATTCCCGACCCCGATTTCGGCGAGGTGCTGATGGGCTATGTAACCCGCGCCAAGGGCAGCACCGTCACGGCCGAGGAATTACAGAAATGGCTGTCCGACAAGATCGCCGGCTACAAGATCCCCAAGAAATGGGAATTCGTCGATCAGCTCCCGCGTGAGGAAAGCGGAAAGATCATGAAGCGCAAACTGAAAGAGCTGCACAAACCCGCCGCGTGACGCATGACGCCAAGAATAAAAGGGCCATGTCCTTGGACGTGGCCCTTTACCGATTCAGTCAGACCCCCGGAACGGATCAGTCGAACACGATCACATTGCGCAGGATCGACCCTGTCTTGGTCGATTTGAACGCCTCGTTGATCTCTTCCAGCTTGTAGGTTTTCGAAACCAGCTCATCCAGCTTCAGCCGGCCCTGCTTGTACAGCGACACAACCTTGGGAATATCGATACCGATATGGAATTCACCCATTTTCGACCCGGCAATGGTTTGGCCCATCGACACCATCCCCACCGGTGAGTATTCCGCGCGGTCCTTGGAATCGGCCAGACCGATGATATAGGCCTTGCCCAGCTTGGCCATCAGGCCCTGTGCCTGCTCGATGGCAACCTTGGACCCCACGGTGACAAAGACATATTCCACCCCGCGCCCCTCGGTAAGATCCTTGACCTTCTGCGCAAGGTCGTTGTCACGGGCATTCAGCGCATGCGTCGCACCGAAGCTTTTGCTGATCTCGCCCTTTTCGTCAGAGATATCGATACCGATGATGGTCTTGGCACCGCCGATGGCCGCACCCTGCACCGCGTTCAGACCCACGCCGCCCAAACCGATGATGGCCACATTGGCCCCGACCGGCATCCGCGCCGAATTCCAGACCGCCCCCAGCCCGGTGATCACACCACAGCCCATCAGGCTGGCTGTCACCAGGGAAATATCCTTGGGAATGGCGCAAACCTGGCTTGCGTTCACAGTGGTATACTCGGCGAAGGCACCGGTGCGAATGCCCTGCTGCACAGGCTCGCCCGCCGCATCCTTGAAGGGGCTGGAACGGTCCAGCGGAAAGACCGACTCGCAATGCACATGATGCCCCTCGACACAGGTATGGCAATGTCCGCAGGATGCGATCAGCGTGACCACCACGTGATCGCCCGGTTTCACATTCGTCACACCCGGTCCGACAGATTCGACCACCCCGGCCGCCTCATGCCCCAAAATCATCGGCGGCTTTGCGGTAAGCGCCCCGCCGGTGTGGAACCAAAGATCGCTGTGGCACACGGCACAGGCGGCGATCCTGACCTTGACCTCATTATCCGAAGGCTCGGCCACCTGCACATTTTCGATTGTAATCGGTCCGTTGAACTCACGGATAACGGCTGCTTTCATGATACTCTCTCCCTTGATAAATCCGCTGCTATCACAAGACGAAACCAATGGAATCTTTTTTTGTCCCTCGCCCGGCGTCATCCATATCTTTTCCCATCACCTTGGCGCAAATACTCTCGCCGAAGGCACCGGGCCGCATCAGCGGCCAGGAATGAATTGACGCGCGCAGCGCGTCGCATCCGGCTATCCCAGCACCCGGCGATATAGATGCCAGGTGGCATGCCCCAGCACCGGCAAAACCACCAGAAGCCCCGCAAAGCCGGGAAGCATACCGACGAACAACAGCGCCGCAACGATCATCGCCCAGGGGATCATCGCGCCCAAATTCTCGGTCACGCTGCGAAAGCTGGTGATCATGGCGGTCACGAAATCCACCTCGTGATCCAGCAGCAGCGGCAGGCCGGTGACGGTAATGGCAAAGATCAGCGCCGCCAGCGCCCCGCCCACCAGCGTGCCCACCCCCAGCATCATCAGCCCGTTTGCCGTCAGAAACACCTCATGGGAACTCGAAATATTCGTCATCGTGCTCAACCCCAGAAACAGGGCAAAGATCATGTGGCCGATAAAGGTCCAGAACAGCAGGATCAGCACGATGATCGCGCATAGCGAGGGCAGCTGGCGGTTTTTCTGGCGCCAGATCACGCCCAGAATTTCGCGCCACTGCAACGGCTGCCCGGCCTCGCGCCGGCGGCTGATCTCATAAAGGCCCACGGCGGCAAACGGGCCCAGCAGCGGAAAGCCGAATACCGCAATACCCAACCAATAGATCTGACCGGTGGCGCGGGTAAACCACCACAACCCCAGCCCGATCAGAACATAAAACCCGCCGAAAAACAGCCCGTATCCCGGCGCTGCCAGAAAATCACGCCATCCCTGCGCCAGTGACTGGCCGATATCCGCCAGCGTCACATGCCGGATTTCGGGCCGGTACGGCCCTGCAATATGTGTCATTCTTTCCTCCCTCGACCGCCCTTTGGGCGTTTTGGAGAGAGTTTAACCCGATTGACGGGCAATCAGGCAAGATCAGTCGGCACCCTGCGCCTCGGCGCGGCTTTTGCCAGACACGTTCAGCGCCAGCGTCGCGGCCATGAACCCGTCCAGATCACCATCCAGCACGCCCTTTGTGTCAGAGGTCTCGTAGCCGGTACGCAGGTCTTTGACCATCTGATAGGGCTGCAGCACATAGGACCGGATCTGGTTGCCCCAGCCGGCATCGCCCTTGGCCTCATGCGCCTCGTTGATGGCAGCGTTTCGGCGATCCAGCTCCATCTGATACAGCCGTGATTTCAGGGCCTTCATCGCAATATCGCGGTTCTGGTGCTGCGATTTCTCGGAACTGGTCACCACGATTCCGGTTGGAATATGCGTGATGCGCACCGCGGAATCGGTGGTGTTCACATGCTGGCCGCCCGCACCCGACGACCGATAGGTATCTATGCGGATATCAGAGGGGTTTACCTCGATCTCGATATTGTCATCGACCACGGGATAAACCCAGACCGAGCTGAACGAGGTGTGTCGTTTTGCCGCGGAATCGAAGGGCGAGATACGCACCAGCCGATGCACGCCGCTTTCGGATTTCAGCCAGCCATAGGCATTGGGGCCGGAAATCTTGTAGGTCGCGGATTTGATCCCCGCCTCTTCGCCCGCGCTTTCGGATTGCAGTTCGACATCGTAACCCTTTTTCTCGGCCCAGCGCACATACATGCGCGCCAGCATATTGGCCCAGTCGCAGCTTTCGGTGCCGCCCGCACCCGCATTGATTTCCAGAAAGGTGTCATTGCCGTCGGCCTCGCCATCCAGCAGGGCTTCCAGTTCTTTCTTTGCGGCCCTGTCGGCCAGCGCCTTCAGCGCGGCCTCGGCCTCGGCCACCACGGCTGCATCGCCTTCCATCTCGCCCAGTTCGATCAGTTCGATATTGTCGGACAGGTCCTGGGCGATACCGTCATGGGTTTCCATCGCATCGACCAGCATCTGCCGGTCGCGCATCAACTTTTGCGCGGCGGTGGGGTCGTTCCACAGATCGGGGTCTTCGACGCGGGCGTTG
The DNA here is from genome assembly GCF_055134745.1 of Actibacterium sp. Lineage (NCBI taxonomy): Bacteria > Pseudomonadati > Pseudomonadota > Alphaproteobacteria > Rhodobacterales > Roseobacteraceae > Actibacterium > Actibacterium sp. The sequence continues at coordinate 50,949 of NZ_JBSRVX010000035.1, read as the reverse complement.
AATTCTTCCAGCCGGTAAGGCGCGGTTTCGACATTCAGGCGCTGCGCCAGCAGGGCCAGCGATTTGCGGATGGCATCAATGGTGTTTTGCGTATCGGCACGCATGGGCGGCAGGCCTTTGGGTTGGATCGGTCAGATGGCGGTGATACAGGGTCGGGCCGGGTCGGGCAAGTCTGCCCGCCCCTAATACAGCCCACCAGACGACACAGTGCCAAAGGTGGCTTTTGGGCCCACCGTGGCCTTTTTACCTGTCGAGGTCGTCACCTCTTCGCCGTCATCCACCTCGCCCGGGGCGTATAGCGGCAGGTTCGATCCCATCGCAAAGCCGCCGTCGATCATCGCAGCCATGCCGAACAGCGGGTCTTCGCCATCGCGGAAATATTCGGCCACCACATTTTCGCCCGCGGCCCCGTCGGCCAGGCGTTCGCCGGTAAACCGGTCGATCTTGATAAAATGCCCACCCGGCGGCACGCGGAACGGCCCGCCGCCATATTTTTCGGTTGCCGCCTGCATGAACTGGTTGAAGACCGGGCCGCACATCCCGCCCCCCGATGCGCCCCGCCCCAGCGGTTCGGGCTGATCGAACCCGATATAGCAGCCCGCAACGATATTGGATGTGAACCCCACGAACCAGACATCCTTGGCGTCATTGGTGGTGCCCGTCTTGCCGGCCGTGGGCACCGGCAGGTTCACGGCGCCCGCCGCCGTTCCGCGCTGCACCACCCCTTGCAGCATAGAGGTCAGCTGATAGGCGGTGATCGCGTTGATGACCCTTTCACGGTCCGACACGATGCGCGGGGCGGCGCCGGCATCCAGCGACGCCACCTGACAATCGGCGCAGCGGCGCGGATCATGGCGATAGATCGTGCGGCCCCAGCGGTCCTGCACCCGGTCCACCAGCGTGGGCTCAACCCGTTCGCCGCCATTGGCGAACATCGCATAGGCCGCCACCATGCGGAACAGCGTGGTTTCCTGGCTGCCCAGTGCATTGGCCAGATAGGGATCAAGCCGGTCATAGACGCCAAAGCGTTCGGCATATCGGGCGACGGTTTCCATCCCCACCTCTTGGGCCAGGCGCACCGTCATCAGGTTGCGCGACCGTTCGATCCCGGTGCGCAGCGGTGTCGGCCCATAGAATTTCTGCGAGGCATTCTGTGGCCGCCAGATCTCGCCACCGGATTCGATTTCGATCGGCGCGTCGATGATGATCGTGGCCGGGGTGAAACCGCTGTCCAGCGCCGCGGCATAGACAAAGGGCTTGAAGCTGGAGCCCGGCTGACGCGTGGCCTGCGTGGTGCGGTTGAACACCGATTGCTGATAGGAAAACCCGCCCTGCATGGCGATCACCCGGCCGGTGTTCACATCCATCGCCATGAACGCGCCCTGGATCCTGGGCACCTGCCGCAGCGACCAGCGCACGAACGACCCGTCGCTGTCCTTGGTGATCTTGCGCACATGCACGACATCGCCCACGGCAACCAGATCATCGGCCCCCTTGGCACGCGGCCCCAGCTTGCCATCGGCATTCAGCTTGCGCGCCCAGGTCACGTCGGATGCCGGTATCCAGTTGCCCTCGGCGCTGTCGGGCATGTCTTCGATGCCAACACGGGCCTGTCCCTTGGACAGTTCCAACACCACCGCCGGATACCAGCCGTCGATATCGCGCGATACATCCACGGCCCGCAATGCCGTGCGCCAGTCGTCTTCGGCTGTCAGCGTATCAGGGGCAATAACCTGCCCGGTGCCGCGCCAGACACCGGCGCCCCGGTCATAGCTTTCCAGCCCGTCGCGCAGGGCACGCGCGGCCTGAACCTGCATATCCGGGGCAATGGTCGCGCGGATGGTCAGCCCGCCGCCAAAGAATTCGTCCTGCCCGAAATCCTTGCTCAACTGCCGGCGAATTTCATCCGTGAAATAATTGCGCGGTGGAAGCGTGGCGCGAAAGGGCGGGAAATCGCCATTCTGCACGGTCTGCAGCGGCGCATTGCGGGCGTTCTCATAGGTGGCAAGGTCGATAAATCCGTTTTCATGCATCTCGCGCAGCACGAAGTTACGCCGCTCCAACGCGCGCTCCATTGCGCGCACGGGGTGATAGGTCGACGGCGCCTTGGGCAGCGCGGCCAGATAGGCGGCCTCTTGCGAGCTCAGCTCGTCCAGCGTCTTGTTGAAATAGGTCTGGGCGGCGGCGGCCACACCGTAAGAATTCTGGCCCAGGAAAATCTCGTTCAGATACAGTTCCAGAATGCGATCCTTGGACAGCGTATCCTCGATCCTGGTGGACAGAATCAGTTCCTTGATCTTGCGCTCGCCGGTGCGGTCGCCCGACAGCAGGAAATTCTTGGCCACCTGCTGGGTGATGGTCGATCCGCCACGCAATGTCTGGCCGCGGCTTTTGATCACGTCGAACGCCGCTGACAGCATCCCCCGCGCATCATAACCGCGATGCTGATAGAAATTCTTGTCCTCGGCAGAGATGAATGCCTGCTTCACCAGATCGGGAATTTCGTCGGCCGGGGCGTAAAGCCGCCGTTCCTCGGCGAATTCGTCGATCAGGCGGCCTTCACCCGAATAGATTCGGCTGATGGTCTTGGGGGTATAGCTGGCCAGTTCTGCATGATTGGGCAGATCGCGCGCATACATCCAGAACACCGCGCCGATCACCAGCGCGACCAGCGCCACGCCGATCGTGACAAAGCTGAACAGCGCGCCCCAAAAAGACAGAAATATCCTCAACAAGCCCGCATTCCTTTTGTCTTGACCCCGCCCTTATAGGGCTGGCCGCGGACCGGGTCAAAACTTACGCCCCGTCCAATGGGCCGAAACATGCCATTGCGCCCATCACGATATGGCGAGGGGCTTGTGCGCGGGCGCGCCGCGCTATAGCGGCTGTTGCATGCGCCCTGATGACATCTTGACCACCTATGCCCGCATCGCCGCCGGTTTCGATCGAAACCGCGACAAGACCCTGTTCGAACGTCCCTGGCTGGATCGGCTTCTGGCCCATGCCGTGGGGCGCGAGGTGCTGGATCTGGGATGCGGCACCGGTCGCCCCATCGCCGCCTATCTGACCGAACGCCGCGCCCATGTCACGGGTGTGGATGGCGCAGCGGAAATGGTGACGCTGTTCGCCCGCAGCCTGCCCGGCGCAACGGCAGTTCAGGCCGATATGCGCGGTCTGGATCTGGGCCAGAAGTTCAACGCGATCCTGGCCTGGAACAGCTTTTTTCACCTGTCCCCGGATGACCAGCGCGCGATGTTTCCGGTCTTTGCGGCCCATGCCGCGCCGCGCGCGGTGCTGATGTTCACATCCGGCCAGACCGCCGGCGAGGCAACCGGCCAGATCGAAGGCGAACCGGTCTATCACGCCAGCCTGTCGCCCGAAGAATATCGCGACCTTCTCGCCGCAAACGGGTTCGAGGTGATCGCCTTCACCCCCGAAGACCCCGATTGCCGGGGTCATTCGGTCTGGCTGGCGCGTCTTCGACCTATTGCCGCAAAAGACCGGCCTGCGCCGCGTCGCTGATCGCCCAGGCCTGCAACCCCTGCGCGATGCCTTGTGCCGCACGCGCGCGCCAGTCGGGATCGGTCAGGTTGGCCAGATCACGGGCCGATGACAGAAAGCCAAGTTCGACCAGCACGGACGGAATATCGGGGGCCTTGAGAACCGAAAACCCGGCCGTCAGGCGGGGCCGCTTGTGCAGCCGCCCGATCCGGGCGCGCAACCCTTCGACCAGCGCATCGGCCAGTTGATCGGCGCGCGGTGCGGTTTCGCGCCGGGCCAGTTCCATCAGCACATTGGCTACCACGTCATCCTTGTCTTTCAGATCAACCCCCGCCAGCAGGTCGGCGCGATCGTGGCGCTCGGCCAGTTTTTGCGATGCCTCGTCCGATGCGCTGTCCGACAGGGTATAGATCGTGGCACCGCTGGCATTGCCTTCGGGCACGATATCGGCATGTAGTGAAATGAACACATCGGCACGGGCGGCGCGCGCGATCGAGATTCGCGCTTCCAGCGGCACGAAACTGTCATCCGACCGGGTCAGCGCCACCTCGTGCCCCGCGCGCAGCAGAACCTCTTGCAGCTCCAGCGCGAAGGTCAGCATCAGATCGGCCTCGCGCACCTGATCGCGTTCGGCGCCTGGATCAATGCCGCCATGGCCCGGGTCCAGCACCACACGCAAGGGGCGGCTGCCATCCTGGCGCTTGCGCGGCGGCGGCAGGTCCTGGGCCTTGGGCAACCCCCACAAAACCGATTCCGGCGTCGATACCCGGGTTGCAAACTCTGCCATGCTGACCGGCGCAAGGGCCAGGTTCAGCACCGCCCGGCCCGTCACATCATCGCGCCGCATCACCGCCGACTGGATGTCGAATGGCCCGGACATCTGCACCACCATCCGCGACCAGCCCGGCCGCACCGGCCCGGTCTGCACCGCGACAACCCTGTCACCGCTGGCCAGCGCCGGCGCATCGACCCCGGCCCAGTCGATTTCCCGGAAATCGGCAACCAGCCGCGGCGGGTCGGCCAGAAGCCGCAGCCGATAAGGCACGGGCTGGCTCAGATCCAGCCGCAGCACGATTCCCGCCCCGTCATCGCGCAGATACGACGCCGCCGCATCAACCCGCGCCAGCGCCGACAGTTCCTGGGCCCGCGCCCCGATGGCCGAAAGCCCGACCAGCAGGCACAGCCCCATTATCCTTGCCATTTGCCGCATTTGTCCGTCCCTGCCCGACCGAAAAATCTTCCAGAAGATTTTTCGCACGAAGAAAATTCGTGAATTTTCTTCTTCTACCACCCCGCGCGGCCGTATCACAGCCCGCGCGCGGCCATGAAACGTTCCAGCCGCGCCAGCCCTTCCACGATATCCTCTGTCGCCCGCGCATAGGAAAATCGCAACATGCCCGCGCCCCGCGCCGGATCGAAATCAAGGCCCGGCGTCACCGCCACACCCGCCTTGTCCAGAATCTCGGCCGCAAGGGCGCGGCTGTCATCGGTCAGGTCCGACACATCGGCATAGATATAAAAGGCCCCGTCGGGCGGCGCGATCCGGTCAAAGCCCGCGCGCGGCAAGCCATCCAGCATCAGGCGGCGATTTTCCCGGTAAACCGCCAGATTGGCCTGCAATTCCGCAGTGCAATCCATCGCCGCCAGCGCCGCAACCTGTGCCGCATGCGAGGCGCAGATGAACATGTTCTGGGCCAGTCTTTCGATCACCCGCACATGGGCCTGCGGCACCACCATCCATCCCACGCGCCAGCCAGTCATGGAAAAATACTTGGAAAACGAATTGATGACATAGACATCGTCGCTGATTTCCAGCGCGCTGACGGCACGCTGTTCATATTCGATACCGTGATAGATTTCGTCGGAAATGAACGCCGCCCCGCGCGCCTGACAGGCCCCGATCAGCGCCGCCAGCGCATCGCGCCCCAGCATCGTGCCGGTGGGATTGGCCGGCGATGCCACCAATAGCCCGGCCAGCCCGTCTGGCAGATCGCCCGGCACCGGCTGCAAACGGTTTTCCGATGATGTTTCGATCAGATCCGGCACCAGCCCCAGCGCGGTCAGGATATGCCGATAGGACGGATAGCCCGGCGCGCCGATGCCGACCCGGTCACCGGTGTCGAACAGCGCCGTAAAGGCCAGCAGGAACGCCCCGGACGATCCGGCGGTGACGATCACCCGTTCCGGATCAAGATCGACATCATACCAGTCCCTGTAATGGATTGCGATCCGTTCCTTCAGTTCCGGAAGCCCGGTTGCGACGGTATAACCCAGCGCATCCCGCCCCATTGCCTGCACCAGCGCCGCGCGCGCATCGGCGGGGGCTGGCGTGCCCGGCTGGCCCACCTCCATATGGATGATATGGCGGCCTGCCGCTTCGGCGCGGGCGGCGGCCTGCATCACATCCATCACAATGAAGGGATCGACAACGCCGCGTCTTGAGTTCCGCATCTTCCTCTCCCAGACTGGGGCAATGCGGTTTTTTCAGCACCGGTCGGCACAGTCAAGACATCCTGCACGACGCCGTTGGGCGGCGGCGGTGGCGCTTTGCCTGGGGCTGGCGGCACCGATGGCGCAGGCCCAAGGTCTGATCCGCGACGCCGAGATTGAATATGCCCTGCGTGAACTGGCCCGGCCAATGGCCAATGCGGCGGGCCTGCCGCCGTCGCAACTGCGCCTGCTGGTGGTGGCCGACCCGTCGCTGAACGCCTTTGTGGCCGACAGCAGCACCATCGTGCTTCATTCCGGCCTGATCCTGAAACTGGGCAGTGTGGCCGAATTGCAGGCGGTTCTGGCCCATGAACTGGCCCATATCGCCAATGGCCATATCGCGCGGCGGGCCTCGAACGCACAGGGCGCGCAATCGCTGGCCATACTGGGCGCGGCCCTTGCCGCTGCCGTAGCCATGGCGGGCGACAGCCAGGCGGCGATCGGGCTGGCGGTCGGCTCGGGGTCGGCGGCCATGCGCGGCCTTCTGGCCCATACCCGCGCCGAGGAAGCCTCGGCCGATCAATCGGGGCTGCGCTACATGGCGCAGGCTGGTGTTGATCCCGACGCGATGCTGCGGGTGCTGGATATCTTTCGGGGGCAAGAGGCGCTGAATGTCGGTCGGCAAGACCCCTATGTAATGACCCATCCGCTGACGCGCGACCGTATCCGCGCGGTCGAGGCCTTTGCCCAGGCCTCTGGCGCCAGAACGGCCCAGCCCGACGCCACGACGCAATACTGGTTCGCCCGCGCGCAAGGCAAGCTGGGCGCGTTTCTGCAGGCGCCATCCTTCACTCTGCGCCAGATCGCGAAGGGGGATACATCCGATGCTGCGCTGATGCGCAGGGCGGTGGCCTATCACCGTCAGGCCAATGCCGGGGCGGCACTGGCACAAATGGATCAGCTTGCGGCGCGCCGCCCCGAGGACGCATTCATTCAGGAACTGCGTGGCCAGATCCTGCTGGAATCTGGTAATTTTGGCGCGGCGGTGGCCGCCTATGGGCGCGCCGTGCAACTGGCCCCGCGCGAGTCGCTGCTTCAGGCCGGCCTTGGCCATGCCCTGCTGGCGCTGAACACGCCCGACGGCAACCGGCGCGGACTGGCCGCCCTGGAACAGGCCCGGGGGCGCGATGCCTTTGATCCGCGCATGCTGCGCGATCTGGCGCTGGCCTATGCGCGCGCCGGCAATAACGGCATGGCTTCGGTGGCAACCGCGGAACGCTATGCCGTTCTGGGCCGCCTGGCCGATGCCGCAATCCACGCCAGGCGGGCGCAAGGGTTGCTGCCGCACGGATCACCCGGCTGGCTGCGCGCCGAGGATATCCTGCGCGCCGCCCCACCCGCCAAATAATAACCCGCAGATTGCCGCCCTTCCCGCGCCATGCGATACTGATCCGAACCACCTGCGGCCCCGGTCGCCCCAAATGGAAAGACCTGCCATGATCCGCAATATCATCGCCGCTGCCCTGCTGGCCCTTTCGGTGGCCGCACCCGCCGGCGCCATGGACCTGGCCACGATGTCAGACGCCGACCGCGCGGCATTCCGTGCCGAGGTGCGCGCCTATCTTCTGGACAATCCCGAGGTGCTGATGGAGGCTATCGCCGTTCTGGAACAGCGCCAGGCCCGCGATGCAGCGCAGACCGACATCGCCCTGGTCAAGGCCAATGCCGCATCCCTGTTCGACGATCCCGCATCCTGGTCGGGCGGCAACATGCAGGGCGACATTACCGTGGTCGAATTCATGGATTACAAATGCGGTTATTGCCGCAAGGCGTTCGAAGACGTCGAAGAGCTGATCGAATCCGACGGAAACATTCGGTTTGTCCTGAAGGAATTGCCGATCCTGGGCGACGAATCCGTTCTGGCCGCACGCTTTGCCATCGCCACCCTGCAAGTGTCCGGGGATGACGCCTATAAGGCGGTGCATGATGCGATGATGACCTTCAAGGGAAAATTTACGCAGGCATCCCTGCAAAAGCTGGCCGACAAGCAGGGGCTGGACAGCACCGCCATACTGGCCGCCATGGACAGCGCGGCAGTGACAAAGGTCATCGCCGATAATAACGCGCTGGCCCAGCGGATGCAGATTTCGGGCACGCCCACCTTCGTGATGGGCGCCACGATGCTGCGCGGCTATGCGCCGCTGAACGTCATGCAGAAGATCGTGACCGATGAGCGTGCCCAATAGACCGGCACACGATCGCATCTTGTAATGCGCCGCCCCTGCGCCTAGATTAGTCAGGTCCTTTCGGGGACTATGGCGATAAACGCGCCCGTAATAAGCGGATCGGACCCGGGGGCGGTACCCGGCGACTCCACCAATCATCCTTCATTTGGGGATCATGGGGTCGAAACAGGATCGACGGACGTCTAAAGGGGTTTGCTTTTGCCCGGTGAGGTACCACCGTTATCGGTCCGACAAAGCTAGTTGCAAATGACAACAAAGCTCCGATGGCTCTCGCAGCGTAAGCTGTGCGAAATATCGAAAACTAAGCCCTTGCGCTTAGCAGCGTAAGGCGGGGTTCGCAGGCACCTGGCAACAGAAGCCTGCACTTTCCTTTTCCATATCCCGCAGATCGGCGATTGACAGCGCGACCTGTCTTTTGCCATCACTGCCCCATGGGGCCACGCGCGAACGCCCCGTGAGGCGTCAGCCCAAGTTTCGCATCCGCTGAACCATTTTTCAGGAAGGATGCCCGATGCCCGCCCCCAACGAGATCACCCCACAGCAGTTGATGCGCCTGATCGGCACGCCCGATGCGCCGCTGATCGCCGATATCTGCACGCCCGACGATTTTGCGCTCGATGCGCGTCTGATCCCTGGGGCCAGACGGATGAGCCATACCGACATGCCGGCACTGGCCCGCCAGATCGGTGATGCCCGCGTGGTGGTAAGCTGCCAGAAGGGCGCCAAGCTCAGCCAGGGTGCGGTGGCCTGGCTGCGCGATGCAGGCCTGCAGGCCGAATATCTGGCGGGCGGCCAATGGGGCTGGCGCGATGCCGGGCTGCCGCTGGTGCCTGCCGCAGCGATCCCTGCCCCGGTGGATGGCGCAACGCTGTGGGTCACCCGCCACCGGCCCAAGATCGACCGCATCGCCTGTCCCTGGCTGATCCGCCGCTTTGTCGATCCGGGCGCGCGGTTCCTGTTCGTCGCCCCGGCGCAGGTTTCGGGCATCGCCGAACGCTTTGGCGCGACGCCCTTCGATGTCGAGGATGTGGTTTTCAGCCACCGGGGCGATGACTGCACCTTTGACACGATGCTGCAGGAATTCGCGCTGGTGACCGAGCCGCTGTCGCGCATGGCCACCGTCATCCGTGCCGCCGATACCTACCGGCACGATCTGGCGCCGCAGGCCGCGGGGCTGCTGGCGCTGTCGGTCGGCCTGTCGCGGCAGTTCCGCGACGATCATCAGCAATTGGCGGCCGGGATGGTTCTTTATGACGCGCTCTATCGCTGGGCGCGCGATGGCGCGGATGAAGGCCATGACTGGCCTGCCGGGCGGGTGTAACAGATGGAACCGCACAGCTATCGCAACCTGTTCACCGTTTTTGGCCGGATCGGCCTGCTGTCCTTTGGCGGACCCGCCGCCCAGATCGCGCTGATGCATCGCGAACTGGTCGATCGCCACGGCTGGCTGGACGAGGCGCAGTTCCTGCGCGCGCTGTCGTTCTGCATGTTGTTGCCCGGCCCCGAGGCGATGCAGCTTGCCACCTATGCCGGCTGGCGGCTGCGCGGGGTGCCGGGCGGGTTGCTGGCCGGATTGCTGTTCGTGGTGCCCGGTGCCTGCGTGGTGCTGGGACTGGCGATGGCCTATGCCGCCTGGGGCAACCTGCCGCTGATGCAGGCGCTGTTTGTCGGCGTCAAGGCGGTGGTCGTGATCGTGGTGATCGAGGCGCTGTTGCGGGTGTCGAAACGCGCGCTGAAAACCGCTGCGGCCTGGTGGGTGGCGGGGCTGTCGTTTCTGGGTCTCTTCGTGCTGAACCTGCCCTTTCCGCTGATCATCGCGCTGGCGGCCCTTTGGGGCTATGTCGCATCGCGCAACGCCGCCGTTCCCACCGCCGCCCCCGTCCATGTTTCGCGCGCTGGCACCGTGCGGACCGTTCTGCTGTGGTCGGGCCTGTGGCTGGGTCCGGTGGCGGCGCTGTGGCTGTTCCAGCCCGGCCTGCTGGCCGATGTCGCGCTGTTTTTCTCGAAACTGGCCGTGGTCACTTTTGGCGGCGCCTATTCGGTGCTGGCCTATATGACGCAGGCGGCAGTGCAGGATCACGGCTGGCTGACAACCGCGCAGATGATGGACGGGCTGGGGCTGGCCGAAACCACGCCGGGGCCGCTGATCCTGGTCACGGAATTTGTCGGCTTTCTGGCCGGATATCAGGCGGGCGGCTGGAGTCTGGGGCTGGCGGGCGCGGCGATCACGCTGTGGGTCACGTTCACCCCGTGCTTTTTATGGATCTTCGCCGGGGCGCCCTATATCGACCGTCTGGCGACGCGCCCGCGCCTGTCGGGCGCGTTGGCGGGGGTTACGGCGGCGGTGGTCGGCGTGATCGCCAATCTGTCGGTCTGGTTCGCCGCCCATGTGTTTTTCGGGCAGATCGCGATATGGCAGGCCGGTCCGATCCGGCTGATCCTTCCCGGTCTGGCATCGCTGGATACCGCTGCCTTGGGGCTGGCCGCCCTCGCCGCCGCGCTGCTGTTGTGGCGGCACTGGCCACTGCCGCTGGTGCTGGGGCTGATGGCCCTGCTGGGTGTTGTGGTTTCGGGCGACGTCTGGGCTGTATTTTCCCGATAACCGCCCCTTTCATAATATCCCGAATCCCCTATTGTGAGGGCAGGCACGTCAAGAAGGCAGACCATGTCCAAACGCATCGATTATGGAAATCTCATGCACAGTGCGATGCGCGGCCTGATCCGCCACGTATTGCAGGATGTCGCGGCGGATGGTCTGCCCGGCCAGCACCACTTCTTCATCACCTTCAGCACCCGTCACCCCGATGTGGTGATCGCGGATTGGCTGCGCGAACGCTATCCTGAAGAAATGACCGTGGTCCTGCAACACTGGTATGACAATCTGATCGTCGAGGATGATGCCTTTTCGGTGACGCTGAATTTCGGTGACAATCCCGAGCCGCTGTTCATTCCCTATGACGCGATCCGCACCTTTGTGGATCCTTCGGTTGAATTCGGGCTGCGATTCGAAACCCATGACAGCGATGACGATGACGAGGATGATGACATCGACATGGTGGATGACGATCCCGATACGCCCCACCGCGATGCCGAGGTCGTCAGCCTGGACAGTTTCCGAAAGTAACCCCGCCGGCTGGCCTGATCGGGCCAATGCCGCATTCTCCAGAAAATGAGAAAGCATGGCACGCGATCTGTCCCTGTTCCTGGGTCAGTTGATCCGCAAACCCGACCAGGTTGTATCCCTTGCCCCGTCCAGCGAAGCACTGGCGCGAGCAATGTGTGCGGCGATCGGGCCCGAAACCGGATCTGTAGTCGAACTTGGGCCCGGCACCGGCAAGATCACCCGCGCCATTCTGGCCCGCGGCATCGCGCCAGCCGATCTGAGTGCGTTCGAACTGAACCCCACCTTTGTCGACATCCTGCGGGCCGGATTCCCCAGTATCGACCTGCATCATGCACCGGCGCAGGAAATGGCCAGACTGACCCAGCGTAACTTCGGCGCCGTTATATCGGGCCTGCCACTGCTGTCCATGCCGCTACCCGTGCAGCGCGCCATTGTCGGCGCTGCCTTTACTGTGATGAAACCCGACGGCATCTTTGTGCAGTTCACCTATGGCCCAAACCCGCCCGTCGCCGCAAACCTGCGCACGGAATTGGGCCTGACCTGGGAACGTTCAGCCAAGATCTGGGGCAATCTGCCTCCTGCCCGCGTTTATACCTTTCGCCGCACCATCATCTGAGCGGATAGCGATAACAATCGCGCGCCCCGCGCCCCGGTAATTGTCAAGCCGGGACGCGGGCCTTATAGGCGTGGGTGAAATCCAGCCCTTGAAGGACCGCCCGATGACCCAGACCCGCACCGAGACCGACAGTTTTGGCCCGCTAGAGGTTCCCGCCGACAAATACTGGGGTGCGCAGACCCAGCGCAGCATCATCAACTTTCCCATCGGCTGGGAACGCCAGCCGGTCGCGATCATCCGCGCCCTTGGCGTGATCAAGAAGGCCTGTGCGCTGGTCAACAAGGCGCAGGGCGACATGGAACCCCGGATCGCCGATGCCATCGCCGCCGCCGCCACCGAGGTGATCGACGGCAAGTTCGACGACAATTTCCCCTTGGTGGTCTGGCAGACCGGTTCCGGCACCCAGTCGAACATGAACGCCAATGAGGTGATCAGCAACCGCGCGATCGAGATGCTGGGCGGTGTGATGGGATCGAAAAAGCCCGTGCACCCCAATGACCACTGCAACATGGGCCAGTCCTCGAACGATACCTTCCCCACCGCGATGCATGTGGCAATCGGCATGATGGCGCGCGATGTGCTGTTGCCGGGGCTGGAAAAGCTGCACGGCGCGCTGGCGGCCAAATCCGAAGAGTTCAAGGATATCATCAAGATCGGCCGCACCCATACCCAGGATGCCACGCCGCTGACGCTGGGCCAGGAATTTTCCGGCTATGCCAAGCAGGTCGAAAAGGGCATCGCGCGGGTGAAATCCTGCCTGCCCGATATCTATGAGCTGGCACAGGGCGGCACGGCAGTCGGCACCGGGCTGAACACGCGCGTCGGATTTGACGCGCGCGTGGCGGCCGAGATCGCAAGCATCACCGCCCTGCCCTTTGTCACCGCCCCCAACAAGTTCGAGGCGCTGGCCGCCCATGACGCCATGGTGATGTTTTCGGGCGCGCTGAAAACCGTGGCCGCCAGCCTGTTCAAGATCGCCAACGATCTGCGGCTGCTGGGGTCAGGCCCCCGGTCCGGTCTGGGCGAGCTGATCCTGCCGGAAAATGAACCCGGCAGTTCCATCATGCCGGGCAAAGTCAACCCGACCCAGGCCGAGGCGCTGACCATGGTCTGCGCCCATGTCATGGGCAACGACGCCGCCGTGGGTTTCGCCGGCAGCCAGGGTCATTTCGAGCTGAACGTCTATAACCCGATGATGTCCTATAACGTGCTGCAATCGATGCAGTTGCTGGGTGACGCGGCAGGCAGCTTCACCGACAACATGGTGGTGGGCACCCAGGCCAATACCGTGCGGATCGACAAGCTGATGAAGGAAAGCCTGATGCTGGTGACCGCATTGGCCCCCACCATCGGCTATGACAATGCCACCAAGGTCGCCAAGACCGCGCACAAGAATGGCACCACCCTGCGCGAAGAGGCGATTGCGCTGGGCTTTGTCGATGGCGAGACCTTTGACCGGGTGGTGCGCCCCGAAGACATGATCGGCCCCAAGGGCTGATCATTCCCGCATGGACAAGGCGGGGCATCCTGTGCCCCGCTTTTTCCCGCATTGGCGCCGCGTGATCCCGATTGGCGGCGCAGCGCGACCGGGCTATGCTGCCACCATGAGCGAAATCACGAATCTGAAGCGATTCCGCAAGGAACGCGATGCCGCGCTGAAACGCGCGCAGGCCGATGCCAATGCCGTGAAATTCGGGCGTGGCAAGGCGCAAAAGGTGCTGGATGCCGCCCGCGCCGAACAGGCGCGGCGCAAGCTGGACCAGCACCGGATCGAGGATGACGAGGCATGACAGCCCGGCCCGTCAAACATTCGCTTACCTTGAACGGGCACCGCACAAGCGTATCACTGGAAAGCGATTTCTGGCAGGCCTTTCGAGAAATTGCCGCCGAAAAACATATGCCCATCAACGCGTTGGCCAGCGAGATTGATGAAGGTCGCGGTGTGGATACCGGCCTTGCAACCGCGATCAGGCTGTATGTGCTGCGACACTTTCGCAACCGCTGACATGCCCTAGCCTGCCGCCGCCTGTGCCAGCGTGCGGATACGCTCGATCATGGCCCGCAGCCCGTTTGAACGCTGCGCCGACAGATGGTCGGTCAGCCCCAGCCGCGCCAGTTCGCCACCCGCATCGACGCGCAGCACATCGGCCACGCGCAGCCCGTCATACAGCGCATGCAGGATGGCAATCAGCCCACGCACGATCATCGCATCGCTTTCCCCCTGGAACCGGAACACGGCGTCGGGGCCCGTTCCGGCGATGCTGGGCACCAGCCACACCTGGCTGGCGCAGCCCTTCACCTTGGTCGCGGGCACGCGCAGGGCCTCGTCCAGCACCGGCATGGCCCGGCCCAGGTCGATCACATGGCGATACCGGTCTTCCCAGTCGTCAAGAAATTCGAACGTGTCGACAATGTCTTCAAAGGCTGCGCTTGCCATTGGCTTCTCCGTTTGGGCCAGAACTAGGGCCTGGGCGGCCAAAGGTCCAGAGCAAGGCGCAAGACGGGTTTTCAAGGGGTCCGCTTTGCGCTACCCATCAGGCACATGCGGGGGGTTGTCATGAAAAGATCGGTTCTTGGCGTCATGGCTGTGGTCGTCCTTCTGGGCGGATGCAGCACGGTTGGCCAGTCGCGGCTGAATCCGTTCAACTGGTTCGGCGGTCGCCAGCCGCAGCCACAGGACGCCTTTTCTCCCGCTGCCGTGCCGGCGGATCCGCGCCTGCCTGTGCTGCAGGTCACGCAAATGCGTGTCGATCCCATGCCGGGCGGCGTGATCGTTCAGGCCGTGGGCGTGACCCAGACACTGGGGTATTGGGACACCGCTTTGCTGGCCGATAATGACGGCATTCCCGTGAACGGGGTTTTGACCTTGCGCTTTGTCGCCGCCCCGCCGGCCACGCCGATGCCGCAGGGCAGCCCCGGCGCGCGCGAATTGACCGTCGCGCGGTTCATTTCGGATCAGTCGCTTTATGGGGTGCGCAGCATCGCGGTGCAGGGCGCCACCAACCAGATCGTCAGCCGGCGCTGAGGTCGACCACCACCACGCTGCTGCCCTTGGCCGCCAGCGCCAGTTCGCCCCGGCACAGCCGCAACGCATCGCTGCCGAACACCTCGGCGCGCCAGCCCTTCAACGCCATGACATCGCGCTGCCCGGCGGCGATCTGGTCCAGATCGGCGCTGGTGGCGATCAGCTTTTGCGCCACGCCCTCGTCCTCGGCCTTGGCCTTGAGCAATACGCGCAACAGATCTGCCAGCGCCGGATTGACCTGCAGCGAGTCATGCCCGCCCTGCACACGCGGGTATTCTGCAGCCGGCATGTCCTGGGCGCGCTTGACCGCGGCCAGAATACCATCGGCGATCTCGCCCCGCCGCGCCTCGCGCAGCAACAGGCGCGACCGGCCCAGATCTTCATGCGTCACCGGCTTGGTCGAGGCCAGTTCCAGCAGCGCGTCATCCTTATAGACACGGCTGCGCGGCACATTGCGCGTCTGGGCATATTCCTCGCGAAAGCGAGCCAATTCGCGCACCACGGCCAGGAATTTCCCCGAATGGGTGCGTGTCTTGACCCGCTGCCAGGCATCCTCTGGCATCACGATATAGGTAGAGGGATCGGTCAACACATTCAGTTCTTCGGCCAACCACCTGTCACGCCCTGATTTTTCCAGCTCTTTTGCCAGATACTCATAGACCTGCCGCAGATGGGTGACATCGGCCAGCGCATAGGTTTTCTGCGCCTCGCTCAGCGGCCTGCGCGACCAGTCGGTAAAGCGCGAGGTCTTGTCGATCGTCGCCTTGGCGATCTTGCGCGCCAGCGTCTCGTATCCCGCCTGTTCGCCAAAGCCGCACACCATCGCCGCAACCTGCGTATCGAACAGCGGCTGCGGGAAAACCCCGCCTTCGACAAAGAAGATTTCCAGATCCTGCCGCGCGGCATGGAACACCTTGACCACGGATGTATCGGTGAACAGGTCATAAAGCGGCGCCAGCGACAGCCCGTCAGCCAGCGGATCGACCAGCACCGCCTCGCCATCGCCCGGCAAGGCCAGTTGCACCAGACACAGCTTGGCGTAATAGGTGCGCTCGCGCAAAAATTCCGTGTCTACAGTGATATAGGGGCCATTCTTGGCCAGCTCGCAAAACGCGGCCAGGTCATTGGTATTGGTCAGTGTGCGCATTCGGGGCCGTTTATTGTTGATGTTCAAAGGGTCTGGCACCCTCCACCCGTCTCGTCCTCATAGGCAATCGGGCGGCGAAAGAAAAGCCATCAGGGCAGAAACAATGGCCGACGGTCTCCGACGGCAAACCGGCGCAGCACCGCGGGATATAATTGATGCTCCATCGGCAGAACCCGCGCGGCCAGCGTTTCGGGCGTGTCCCCCGGCAGAACCGGCACGCGCGCCTGCCCCAGAATCGGCCCGCCATCCAGCTCTGCCGTCACCTCATGCACAGTGCAGCCATGTTCGGCATCCCCGGCCTCCAGCGCGCGGGCATGGGTGTGCAGGCCGCGATACTTGGGCAATAATGACGGATGGATGTTCAGCATGCGCCCCTGCCAGCGGGCAATGAAATCGGGTGTCAGGATACGCATGAACCCCGCAAGGCACAGGATATCAGGCCGCGCCGTATCAAGCTTTACATTAAGATCGGCCTCGAACGCGCTGCGATCTTTTCCATAAATCCGGTGATCGACATGGGCCACACCCACCCCCAGATCAGCCGCCCGCTGCAGGCCACCGGCCTGCGGATCGTTCGATGCCACCAGAACCGGGCGCGCTGGATGATCTCCGACCATGCTGCGCACCAGCGCCACCATGTTCGATCCACCGCCCGATATCAGGATCGCGACGCGTTTCGTCACAGCAGCTTGCCGCTGTAACGCATGCCCGCGCCCGGCGTCACGGTGCCGATGGTGAAAACCGTCTCGCCTGCCTGCTCCAGCAAGGCGACCAGTGCCGCCGCCCGGTCGGCCTGCACGGCCAGAACCATGCCGATACCGGCATTGAAAGTCTTCAGCAATTCGGCCTGTTCGATCCCGGCGGTTTCGGCCAGCCAGCGAAACACCGGCGGCAGGGCCCATGCGTTCAGGTCTATATCAGCGCCCAGATCATCCGGCAGAACACGGGGCAGGTTTTCGGTCAAACCGCCACCGGTGATATGGGCCAGCGCATGCACGCCCCCCGCCCGCACCGCCGCTAGGGCCGATTTGACATACAGCCGCGTGGGTGTCAGCAATGCCGCCCCCAGCGGACCCTCCCCAAAGGGGGCAGGATCATTCCATCCAAGGCCGGACATCTCGACCACCTTGCGCACCAGCGAATAGCCGTTGGAATGCACCCCGGCGCTTGCCAGACCTAACAGCACATCCCCCGCCGCCACACCGGCCGGCAGATCGGCGCCGCGCTCCATCGCGCCAACGGCAAAACCCGCCAGATCGAAATCGCCCCCGTGATACATGCCGGGCATTTCGGCGGTTTCGCCGCCGATCAGGGCACAGCCGGACAGCGCACAGCCCGTCGCAATACCTTCGATCACGGCACTGGCCTGATCAAGATCAAGCTTGCCGGTTGCAAAATAATCCAGAAAGAACAACGGCTCGGCACCCTGACAGACCAGATCGTTGACACACATCGCAACCAGGTCGATGCCCACGCCCCCGACATTTCCGGTCTCGATCGCGATCCGCAGCTTGGTGCCGACGCCATCGGTCGCGGCCACCAGAACCGGGTCGACATAACCGGCGGCTTTCAGATCGAACAACGCGCCGAACCCGCCCAGCCCCGACATAGTGCCCGGGCGCGACGTGCGCCTTGCCGCCGGCTTGATCCGCTCGACCAGCGCATTGCCCGCGTCGATATCGACCCCCGCATCGGCATAGGTCAGCCCGTTCTTTTGCCCCGTCATCGCATTCCCCTGTATCGTCGGGGCTGCGATAGAGCATTGCGCGCCAACTGTCCACGATCCCGGCACCACAGACCGTCCAAAATGAAACGAAGGCCCGAAAGGGCCTTCGTTTCGCTCGCATCGGGCACAAGCCAAGTCACCGTTGGCTTAACGTGATGTTATTGATCATCTGCTTGCCTTCATCGACACCCTGTTCAATGGTATCCCAAGTGATGATGACCTCATCGCCGGGTTTCACCTTGGTAACGTCAACATCATCAGGCACCGAAAACGATTGCCCATCCACCAAGGTTATGGTGTTCGTATCCATGTCCACCGTGTCGATGGCGCCCATCGCAACCTTGTCTTCGGCCAGGACCGATGAGGCGGACAGTGCGACCGCCACTGCGGCGGCCAAAAGGGTCTTGCTGGTCATTGGTTTACTCCTCTGCCCCGAAAGGACAGTCTGCGAGACGATCCGGAACAACCCGTCGCCGGGACGCTCATGCGCCACGACCGGCATCTCCTCGCCTCTGGTTGAAAACCTGCACGGTCGGAAATTGGTTCCAGTCACATCTGCGCGATACAACAGAACGCCGCGCCGCTTGACCCGCCCCGCCGCGCGCGCTATCCGACCGCATGGCGGGCCTGTAGCTCAACTGGTTAGAGCAGAGCGCTCATAACGCTTTGGTTGCGGGTTCAAGTCCTGCCGGGCCTACCAAATTGCCGCTTCGCCCCATTCTTGACCATGGAAGCCTCCGGCGGGAGTATTTCAGCCAAGAAGATCATGGGCATCACCTTGGCATAAATACTCATTCCCCGCCCCGGATCGGGCGGTGCGGCACGATCAGCGCGCCAGCACCAGCTCGGCCTTTAGCCCGCCCAGCGCGGCGCTGTCCCCCAGCCGCAGCACACCACCATGGCTGCGGGCAATATCGGATGCGATGGCCAGACCCAGCCCCACGCCGGGTCCGCGATTCTGGTTGCGGGCCTCGTCCAGCCTCATGAAAGCCTTCATCGCAGCCTCGCGCTGGTCGGCGGGAATGCCGGGGCCGTCATCCTCGATGGTGAACCGCAGCACCCGATCGGTCACATCCAGCCCGACAAGGCAGGTCTTGCCATAGTTCAGCGCATTGTTCAGCAGGTTTTCCAGCGCCCGCTCTACGGCCATCGGGCGCAGCATGGCCGGCGCGTGATCAGGCGCCGCCCCCAGCGTTACCACGCGCCCGCCACGCGCGGCATTGGCCACCACCCGCCGCAGCAGATCGGCGGCATCGACCGGTTCGGGATCATCCAGCGCATCGGCGCGCGCGAAATCCAGAAACGCGTCCAGCATCCGCTCCATATCCACCACATCGCGCAGCATCTCGGCGGTTTCGGGGTCGTCACCGGCCATGGAAAGACCCAGTTTAAGCCGGGTCAATGGCGTGCGCAGATCATGGCTGACGCCCGACAGCATCAGCGTGCGCTGCTCGATATGGCGCTCGATCCGGTTGCGCATATCCATGAAGGCATTGCCGGCCGCGCGCACCTCGGTGGCCCCGGCGGGCCGATAGCGGAACGGGCGGCCCTTGCCGAAGGATTCGGCCGCGACAGCCAGCTTCTTGATCGGGCGCAACTGGTTGCGCAGGAAAATGAACGAGATCAGCGTCATCAGCACGCCGGTTGCGATCATCAGCACCAGCAGCTGATGCGGATTTGATGCCGACACCCGCCGGCGTGACAGTTCCACCGTCATCGGCCCAAGATCGGTGGCCATCGTGATCTGGACCATCGCGCTGTTGCTTTTCAGGTCGATCCCCTGGATTGTCGGCAGTGCTGCGCGCAGGGTGGCGATCACGACGCGCCCTGACAGATCATAAAACGCGCGCCGGTCGCGCAAGGCGCCCTGCCCCGGCAGTTGCACCTGCAGGGCAAGCGCCTGTTGCAGATCGGCGATATCGCTGTTGGCGCGCGCGGCATCGGGGGCCGCATTCACCCGGTCCAGCAGCAATCCGATTTCCTGGGTCACGTTACCAGACATCTGACGGGTGACATCTTCGAAATGGCGTTGAATGAACACCACCGAGACGACAAGCTGCACCGTGACGATCGGCACGATCAGGATAAGTGCCGCCCGCCCGTACAGGCTGCGCGGAAGCATGCGTTTGATCCATTTCTCTGCCATTGTATAAGCCTAACGGGGCGCAGGCGCGGAAGGAAGAACAAGATGGACGATATCGCGGCATTCAACCCCGAACCGGGCCGGGCCGAAACGCTGGAACCGGGGTTGCGCCGGGTGCTGGCGCCCAATCCTTCGGCCATGACGTTCCGGGGCACCAATACCTATATGCTGGGTCAAGGCCGTGTCGCGGTGATCGACCCCGGCCCCGACCTGCCCGCGCATCTGCACGCGATCCTGGACGCGCTGAACCCGGGCGAGGAAATCAGCCACATTCTGGTCACTCATTCCCATGTCGATCACTCCGCACTGGCCCCCGCACTGGCGCAGGCGACTGGCGCGCCGGTGCTGGGCTTCGGCGACAGCACGGCCGGGCAGCGCCCCGCCCTGGCGGCCCTGTCGGGAATCGGCGGCGGCGAAGGCATCGACCATGACTTCCGTCCCGATATCTGTCTTGCCGATGGCGACAGCGTGCAGGGCGACGGCTGGGCCGTCAGCGCGTTGTGGACGCCGGGCCACATGTGCAACCACCTGTCATTTGCCTGGAACGATGCGATGTTCACCGGCGATCATGTGATGGGCTGGGCCACGTCGATGGTATCGCCCCCTGATGGCGATCTGAATGCCTTCATGACCTCGCTTGCCCGGCTGTCGGGCCGGGGCGACCGTGTATTCTATCCTGCCCATGGCGCACCGGTCGACGCCCCACAGACCCGCCTGGACGGGCTGATCGCCCATCGCCGCGGGCGCGAGGCCCAGATTCTGGCCGCCCTTGCCAGCGGGCCCGCCAGCGCCAGCACCCTCGCCGCGCGTATCTATACCGATGTGGACCCCCGGCTGTTGCCCGCAGCCACCCGGAACGTTCTGGCCCATCTGATTGATCTTGCAGAAAGAAACATCGCCGCACCACAAGGCGCGCTGACATTGGAGAGCACCTTTGCCCTTGCGTGACGCCCTTGTCAGTTTTCTGACACTTCCCCTCTGGACGCGCCCGCATGCTGTTGCTATACGGCGCCCGTGTTCCGGCGTAGCTCAGCGGTAGAGCAGTTGACTGTTAATCAATTGGTCGTAGGTTCGATCCCTACCGCCGGAGCCAAAATCTCTCAATGAGATCAAGATGATGAGAACCGCTACGAAGGCGGTTTTTCTCGTTTTTGGCTGGCTCTGCGACAACCCTGCAACAATCAGGGTTAGTGTGCCATAATCTCCATCAGATCAGTCGAATGATAAAATTCGCCTCTCTGGACGAAGACCGCCGGACGCGACACCCTATCGAATTCTGGGCTGGCTTCGCTGGATGTCGCCGGTATCCAGAACGGGCGAGGCGTCGCGACCTTCGGCGTCGAGAAGGCTGGCTACGCGTTCCAGCGCGGCAACGATCATCGACTGTTCCCAATCGGCCAGGCTTTCGAACTGACGCACATATTTCTGCTGCAGCGGATCGGGCGCATCGACAATCGTCCTGTGCCCCAGTTCCGTCAGAACGATATTGGTCTGACGCTTGTCGGTTTCGGATCTTTGCCGCTGGACCATCGCCTTGGCCGCCAATCGGTCAAGCAAGGTGGAGATGGTGGCGGGCGTCACCTGCATCTGCGCGGCGATCTGCTTTGGCGTGACGCTGCCTCTGGCCAGCACGATCTGCAACACCCGCACCTGCACCGGCGTAAGGCCGGACACCCTTGCCAGTTCGTTCGCATAATCTTCGACCGCGCGCAAAATACGGCGGATCGCGATCAAACTTGCATCCGTGCGGTCCATGTCACCGTCCTTTTGCTGTGCTGGAAATCAGTGCCACCGACATTGGACGCAAGCAACATATTTTAATTAGCTACACTATTAATAATAAAAGCGGCCCCTAAAACAACAGTAGCAATTTTTACAGATATATCAGTTCTTAAGGCAAAATTTGTTCTTTTGTGACAAATTTTCTTTATTTTGGGAACCCTTGATTACTAAGTCTTACTATGTATATCTGCCCTCAGAAGCAACTTGAAGGTGCTGATGCCCATATCCAAGACACACGATCAGGACATGCCGGCTGTCACAATGCGGCAACCAACCCCCGAAGATGGCCCCGCGATCTGGCGGCTTGTCCGGGACTGCCCGCCGCTGGACGTCAATTCGATGTATTTCAACCTGATCCAGTGCGACCACTTTCGCGACACCTGTATCGTCGCCGAAACCGATGGAAATGTCGTCGGCTGGATCTCGGGACATATCCCGCCCAATGCAGCCGATACATTGTTCATCTGGCAGGTGGCCGTCGCCGCGCAGGCGCGCGGTCGTGGTTTGGCCCAGGCAATGCTGCGCGCGCTGGTGGCGCGGCCGGTCTGCCGGACGGCACGCCGGATACAGACGACGATCACCGATGACAATGCCGCATCCTGGGCTACTTTCGCGGGTTTTTCACGACAGATCGGCGGGGGCATGACCAGCACCCCATATTTCGATCGCGACACCCATTTCGGCGGGGCCCACGAGACAGAAAACCTGGTCACGATACCGCTGCACGCCGCTGCGGATCAGGGCATCCGACCTTCAATACATGCCGCAAATCAACAAAACTAAGAGGTTTCAACATGTCGACCATATCCTCCACCAAAGCCGGTATTTTTTCCGGCCGCGAAAGTCAGGTTCGAAGCTATTGCCGGTCGTTCGACACGGTCTTTACCCGGGCCCAGAACGCCTTCCTGCACGACACCAACGGACGTGAATATATTGATTTCCTGGCTGGCTGTTCTTCACTGAACTATGGCCATAACGACCCCGTCATGAAAGAGGCGCTGCTGCAGCATATCGCCGGTGACGGGCTGGCCCATGCGCTGGACCTGCACACCGACGCCAAAAGTGATTTCCTGCGCGCCTTTCAGGATATCATCCTGAAGCCGCGTGGAATGGACTATCGGCTGCAGTTCACCGGCCCCACGGGCGCCAATGCGGTTGAGGCCGCGATGAAGCTGGCCCGCAAGGTGACGGGCCGCCACAACATCATTGCCTTTACCAATGGTTTTCATGGCGTGACGATGGGCGCGCTGGCGGCCACCGGCAACGGATATCACCGCGATGGTGCCGCCATGCCGCTGCAGGGCGTCACCCGCCTGCCCTATGACGGGTATCTGGGTGACAGCGTGGATACGGCAGATCTGCTGGAAAAGATGCTGAACGATGCCTCATCAGGGCTTGATGCCCCCGCGGCCATCATTCTGGAAACCGTGCAGGGCGAAGGTGGGCTGAACGCGGCATCGCCTGCCTGGGTGAAACGGATCGCGGGTCTGGCGCGCGAACATGGCGCGCTGCTGATCGTGGATGATATTCAGGCCGGCTGTGGCCGCGTCGGCACGTTCTTCTCCTTCGAAGGCATGGGCATCAAGCCCGATATCGTGACCATGGCCAAATCGCTGTCCGGCTATGGCCTGCCGATGGCGCTGGTGCTGATCCAGCCAGAGCATGATATCTGGAGCCCGGCCGAACATAACGGCACGTTCCGCGGCAACACCCATGCCTTCGTCACCGCGACGGCCGCGATCAAGACCTATTGGGCCGATGGGGAATTCGAAGCCCAGATCGCCCGGAAAGCCACGCTTGTGACCGAAGAATTGCGCAAGGTCGCCGATGCGATCCCCGGCGCCCGCCTGAAAGGACGTGACATGATGCAGGGCGTCGACGTCGGATCCGGCGAACTGGCCGGGGATATCTGCGCCCGCGCATTCGAGGGCGGTCTGATCATCGAAACCTCGGGCCCAGATGACGAGGTCATCAAGGTGCTGGCCCCGTTGACCACACCGGACGCCACACTCAAGGCGGGGTTCGACATACTGCATGCCGCGGTGCGCGAGACAATGCATAAGAACAAACTGGCGGCGGAGTAACAGCATGATTGTCAGAGACCTGAAAGATCTGAAAAACACGCATCGTGACATTGCACACCAGCAATGGACATCGGTGCGCATGCTGCTGGCCGAGGACGGGATGGGATTTTCATTCCACATCACCACCCTGGCCACAGGCTCGGAACATCAGTTCCACTACAAGCACCATCTGGAAAGCGTCTATTGCATATCGGGCCGTGGCTCGATCACCGATCTGGGCACGGGCGAGACGCACCAGATTCACCCCGGCGTGATGTATGCGCTGAACGCCCATGACCGCCACATCCTGCGCGCCGAACAAGAGCTGGTGATGGCCTGCTGCTTCAATCCGCCCGTCACCGGCGACGAAGTGCATCGCGAAGACGGGTCATACGCACCGGCGGCCGAGCTTGAAGAAACCTGAAAAGCTGAACGGAGGCATATTCGATGAATAGACAGACACGCGAAGATTTGCATTCGCAGGCCGATCCCTATGCGACGCGCCTGCCGGATGGTGAACGATGGATAGAACGCGCCGACCCGGTCGTCTGGACAGGATCGCAGCCAGAGGGCGACCACGCGCCCCTGTCGGCGGACGATGTCGCCAGCTATGAACGCAATGGCTATCTGGTCCAGCGCGACCTGTTCACCCCTGACGAGGTAAGCGCCCTTGTCCAGGCGGCGACAGAACTGCGCGAGGCGCCCAAAGGCGCGTTGGGCGATGATGCCGTCTATGAACCGGGCGCCGAAGAACTGCGCACGCTGTTCCGGCTGGAAACCCATCACGCGCTGTTCGACCTGCTGGCGCGATCGCAGCGGGTGGCCGGGGTGGCGCGGCAATTGCTGGCGGATGATATCTATATCCATCAGTCGCGCCTGAACTATAAGCCCGGCTTCACCGGCAAGGAATTCTATTGGCATTCCGATTTCGAGACCTGGCACGCCGAAGACGGTATGCCGCGCATGCGTGCGCTGTCGGCCTCGATCCTGCTGACCGACAATGACGCGCTGAACGGCCCGCTGATGCTGATGCCAGGCTCGCAGCGCGTCTTCATCGGCTGTCAGGGCGAAACCCCGCAGGACAACCACAAGACCTCGCTGCGCAAACAGGAAATCGGCACGCCTTCACAGGACAGCCTGTGCCGCCTGTCCGACCGGTTCGGCATCGACCATGTCGCAGGGCCCGCGGGCACGGTGATCTTCTTTGACTGCAACACGATGCACGGATCAAACGGCAACATCACACCGAACCCGCGTTCGAACGCCTTTTTCGTGTTCAACGCCGTATCGAACAGGCTGACCGCGCCCTTTGCCGCGGTCCGGCCCCGCCCGCCCTTCCTGGCCCGTCGCAAGGGCTGCGAACCGCTTGCGCTGCATCGCCAGCCTTTGTCGGCCAGCGCCTGACGGCACCGGAACACCCACAGTTGCCGATGCGCCTGCGATCCTCGCGGCAGGCGGTCCATGCCGCCCGCTGCGCCTGAATACGAAATGCGGCCTCACGCACCGACAGGCCTGATTTTGTTCAACGATCAAAACGGTGCCGCCCTTGGCGGTGCATCACCGGCGGCCCATTTGAATGCAAGCGGATTGAATGGTGCCCCCACACGGACTCGAACCGCGGACCCTCTGATTACAAATCAGATGCTCTACCAGCTGAGCTATAGGGGCATTGCCCTGCATTTAGCGGCAGCCGAATAAACGTGCAAGTGCAAACGGGTCTAACGACTGGCCCGTGCCAGCAACAAGACCGCCAGCAGGCCCACGCCGATCACCAGCAGCGCCGCGGGCGAAGCATCGGCGATGTTCTCCAGCGATGCCTTTTCATAGACCCGCGTGGCCAGCGTGTTGAAACCGAATGGGCGCAACAGCAAGGTGGCCGGCAATTCCTTGACGCAATCGACAAAGACCAGCAACAGCGCCGTGCCGACAGATCCGCGTATCAGGGGCAGATAGACCGCCGCCAGCGCCCCCCGGGCACTGCGGCCCAGCGATCGCGCGGCCATGGGCAGGCTGGGTGGTATACGCCCCATCGCGGCATCCACTGCCCCCTGTGCAACAGCGAAAAAACGCACCACATAAGCCAGCACAACCGCGAAGGCCGATCCGGTGACAAGCAGCCCGATATCAACCCCAATCGCGGCCTCTATGAAATCGGCCAGGGCGTGATCGAAGGCCGCCATCGGGATCAGGATGCCGACCGCCAGAACCGCGCCGGGCGCGGCATAGCCAATCGTGGTCACTGGCAACAAAAGTCGCGGCAAGGCCCGCCCCGACAGGCGCACCCCATAGATCAGGAACAACGCCGCAACCACCGTCAGCCCCGCTGCCGCCCCGCCCGCCCCCAGCGTATGCAGCAGGGCCGGCATCAATTGCGGCGCCGTCCAGCCACCCTGCGCGCCCATTGCATGGGACAGGATCACCCCCCCCGGCAGCAGGAAGCCAAAGCCGAAAGGGATCACGCACAGCGCCGTTGCTCCCCAGCCCCACAGGCCGCCCAGACGGATCGGGGCGATCGGGCGTATGTGACGCGGAGGGTTGAAATACTTCATTCGCCGCCGGCTGACCTTTTCCATCGCCATCAGCACCAGAATCACCATCAGGATCACCAGCGCGATCTGCGCCGCACCGCCAGCATTGCCCCCGTCCAGCCATACGCTGAAGATGCCCGTTGTCAGCGTCTGCACGGCAAAGAAATCGACAACGCCGAAATCATTGACCGTCTCCATCATCACGATGGCCGTTCCGGCCGCGATCGCAGGGCGCGCCAGTGGCAGCCCCACCCGCCAGAACCGCCCCAGCGCCCCCGCGCCCAGGGCACGGGCAACCTCGTACACGCCGCCCGATTGTTCCCGAAATGCCGCGCGTGTCAGCAGATAGACATAGGGATACAACGCCGCCGACAGGACCAGAACCGCCGCGCCGCGCGACCTGATCTCGGGGAACCAGTAATCGCGGGCATCCGACCAGCCGAACAGCGCGCGCAGGCCCGTTTGAACCGGCCCGGCATATTCCAGAAAATCCACCAGCGCATAGGCCCCCACATAGGCCGGGATCGCCAGCGGCAACAGCAACAACCATTCCAGCCAGCGCGACAACGGAAAGCGATACATCGTGATCAGCCAGGCCGCCCCGGCCCCGACCGCCGCCGACAGCCCCCCCACCCCGATCATCAAAAGCGCGGTATTGCCCAGATAGCGGGGCAAGGTGGTTCGCATCAGATGGGGCCAGATGTTTTGCACCGGGTTCAGCGCCAGAAAGACCACAGAAACGATGGGCAGCAAGACCAGAACGGCAATCAGCACCGCCCCTGCCGACCACGGATCAACCCGAAGCGGCCAATGGATCGGGCTTTTTGTCCGAGTGTTTTGGTCAATCATAAAATGCCATTACCGCAATGTGCCTTCACTGTCCAGAAAAGCTGCTGTATCACACGTTCATACAACCCGTGGTAAGTTAGGGGTCATATGCAGGTCGTCTATCATCTGGGGGCGCATTGCACCGACGAAGACCGGCTGCTGAAATGCTTGCTGAACAACAAGGGCCCGCTGGGCGGCGAGGGAATTCTGGTTCCCGGCCCCGGCCGCTATAGAACCGCCCTGCGCGAGGCGATGATCTCTCTGCGCGGCGCACCGGCCAGTGCCGAAGCGGAACAGGCGCTGCTAAACACCCTGACCGATGGCGCGCAGGGGCGCCGGCTGATCCTGTCGAATGCGTCCTTTCTCAGCGCCCCCGACCGCGCGCTGGACGCCAATGCGATCTATGCGGCGGGCGATCAGAAATCCTTTTGGCTGACGCAGATATTTCCCTCGGCACAGGCCGAACTGTTTCTGGCTATCCGCAACCCCGCGACCTATATCCCCGCCCTGTTCGAAGCCTCGCGCGCGGCCGATTTCCGCAGCTTCATCCGCGATATTCCCGTGCGAACCCTGCGCTGGTCCGATACCGTGCGTCGCATGCGCGACGCCAATCCCGATGCCATGCTGACCGTATGGTGTAACGAGGATACGCCGTTGATCTGGACAGAGCTGTTGCAACGCCTGTCCGGCCACCCGCCCGGCATGCACATGGACGGCGCCGATGATTTCGTGGCCGGCCTGATGTCAAAAAACGGCCTGAAACGGATGCGCGACTATATCCAGCGCAACCCACCCGGCAACGAATTGCAGCGCCGGCGCATCACCGCAGCCTTTCTGGACAAATTCGCCCTGCCCGAAGAAATCGAACTGGAAATCGACCTGCCCGGCTGGAGCGAAGACCTGATCGAGGATCTGACGGAAATCTACGAAGAAGACCTGTTCGAAATTGAGCGGATGGACGGCATCACCTTCATAACGCCGTAACCCGCCCGCCTACATGCCCAGCGCCTCTTTATACATCTCCAGAATCGCCTCTTCCTCGGCAATGTCATCGCGGTCGCGCTTGCGCAGCGCGATAACCTTGCGGATCACCTTGGTGTCATAGCCGCGCCCCTTGGCCTCGGCCATGACCTCTTTTTGCTGGTCGGCGATATCTTTCTTTTCCGCATCCAGCCGTTCGATCCGCTCGATAAAGGCCCGCAATTCGTCTGCGGTCACGCGATAGGTCGTGTCGGATACTATGTCGTTCATCTGGGCCTCACCTCGTCTGCGGATTCAAGCCCCGCGATAGCGCCCGCCGCGGGCGCCCGCAACCCCCCGGTGCACTTGCACTGGCCAGCATGATCGGTTACCCGCCGGTTCAAACCAAAGGGAGCATCGCAATGGATAGTCTGATCTGGGCCGGGGCCGCCATTTCCGTGATCGGTCTGGCGGGGTTGCTGCGGTGTATCCAGCTGGCACTGCGCGCCAAACGGGCCGGCCTGTCCGACGATGCAATACGCGCGCGCCTTCAAAAGATCGTGGCCCTGAACATGGGGGCATTGTTCGTGTCGGTGATCGGCCTGATGATGGTCATTCTGGGCATCAACCTGGGCTGACACCATCTCGCCCTGTCGCATCTTCTTGGAATAAATACTCAATAAAACGCCGCCGTTCATGCAACGGCGGCGGTTCCTGCCAATCCGCGTGAAGATCAGGCGCGCTCGGAATATTCCATCGTCTCGGTGTTCACCACGATATCTTCGTCGGGGCCCACGAAGGGCGGCACCAGAATACGCACGCCATTGTCCAGGATCGCGGGCTTGAAACTGTTGGCAGCGGTCTGGCCTTTGACAACCGGCTCTGTCTCGACGATCTTGCAGATCACCTTTTGCGGCAGGGTCGCGTTCAGCGCCTCGTCCTCGTGATATTCGATATGGACGGTCATACCGTCCTGCAGGAACGGGCGGCGTTCCCCAAGAATCTCTGCCGGCAGTTCGACCTGCTCATAGGTCTCGGAATCCATGAACACCAGCATCCCGTCGGTTTCGTAAAGGAACTGCTGATCCTTCTGGTCAAGGCGCACCCGCTCGACCTTGTCGGCGCTGCGGAAACGCTCGTTCAATTTTGTGCCGTTGCGCAGGTTGCGCAACTCGACCTGCGCAAAAGCCCCGCCTTTACCGGGCTTTACGTGATCGACCTTCACGGCCGCCCACAAACCGCCGTCATGTTCAAGCACATTTCCGGGGCGAATTTCGTTACCATTGATTTTTGGCATGTGGCATTACTTCGCAAAAAGGTTGATCGGATTTGGTCCGCACCTATATATTGGCGAAGAACGCGTGACAAGACGACTAAATACGGTGTGCCCAGACCCTCAGCCATGCACTGAACGCATAGGTGATATTCCAAATGGACCATACCGAATCGTTGAATAAAAGTCGTATCCAAGCCCACGCCTGAAACGCAAGAGCAAGAATAAAAAGGACGACGAGATGAAGGATTTCGTTGATGGCACCGCTTTCAACCACGAGCAGGGCAACCGGTCGCGCAAGCTTTTCGCCGCGGTCGTGCTGGCCGCGCTGGATGACGCGATTGCCGATGACAAGAAATACGGTAACGGACCCGAGCAAATCGCCCGCTGGGCGCGTTCGCGCGACGGACGCGAGGTTCTGTCCTGCGCCGGTATCGACCCCAATGAACGGGTTGTGACCGGGCTGATGGAATTTGTCAGCCGCGGTGTGCGCACATCCGTGGCGCTGTCGCGCGAGGAAAGCGAACGCCGCCACCAGCAGGAACAGGCCGAAGCCGCCTGACCATCAGAAACCTGAACAGAAAAAAACGCGCCCCTTTCGGGGCGCGTTTTTCATTGTTCCGCATTAAGGATATCTAATCCAGTTCGCGGCTGGCCAGCGCGCGATTGATCTCGCGGCGCACCAGCTTGCGCACATTACGGGTGATCCGCTCGCCCAGCGCGCCCTGCAGCTCTTCGCGCACGATATCGCTGATCATCTGGCGCAGCATGTCTTCGTCCAGCACTGCGGGGTCTTCATCATCCCACAGGCCGCCGCTGCCTTCGGTCTCATCGGCCTCAGCGCTCTCGTCGTCCAGGTCGTCGGAAATGTCATCATCCGCGTCGTCCCTTACCTGCGGCTCGTCCGTCGGCACGCCATCGAAATCGAATGTTTCGAATTCACGCGGCGGCGTCATCTCGCTGCCATCGGGCTCCCAGTCCTCGTCGCGGGCGGAAATCGCTGCCTCAAGATCGGCGATCCGATCTTCGAGCGAGACATTGTCCCAAGGGTCGCCGGCAGGGGCGGCATTGGCCTCTGGCATGTCTTCTTCGGGATCGACATCCTCGATGGCCGTGTCAGCGCCGGCCGCGACATTGCCCGATGTCAGAAATTCGAATGTCTGGGATTCGGCAATCGCATCGGCCAACAGTTCAGATGCAGCCGCTTCGTCAATGGCATTGTCCAGCGGCTCGGGCGCCTGCTCCGCCGTGGCATCCGGTGGCGTGGCGGGCTGTGTAGCGATCCGGGGCTCCGCCCCGTCCGGGGTCTGGTCGGCCTGCGTATCGCTGTTTTCCTCCGCCTCTACTGGCGCGGATACCCGGAAGGCAGAGGTCAGAACCAGCTTGTCAGGTGCGTGGGACGCCGCCGGGGCAGCGGCGGGCTGTGGTGCAGGCTCGTCCGCGACCAGTCGCCGGATCGACGACAGCACATCCTCGATGTCCATTCGCTTGACTGGGTCAGACATGGCCGGCCTTTCCTTCTGCCTTTGAAAAAGAGTAGCGCGGGTCGCCCCCTCCTACAACATTTATGGCAGAGGTTTCATTTTTGGCCGATGCTTTTCAACACCTTGTCCAGCTTGTCACCCTGCACGCTGCGCACGGGCGCATTGCGCACCGCATCGTAATAGGCAGCCGGATCATAGGTCGGGATGCCCAGGTTCAGATAATCGACCGTCAGCAACCCCATCCGGGCCAGCACCTGATAAGCGGCGACATACTGGCCGGTGGTTGCCTGCACGCGCGCATTGCGGGCATCCAGCAGATCCTGTTCGGCGTTCAGCACATCCAGCGTGGTGCGCGACCCCAGACGGGCCTCTTCGCGCGTGCCCTCAAAGGCAAGCTGCGCCGCCTCGATCTGCTGATTGGCGGCGATAAGCTGCGCCCGCGTCACCGCCAGGTTCGCCCAGGCGCCGCCCAGTTGCTGTTCGACCTGACTGACCGTCTGATGCAGGGCCGCGCGCGAGGCATCGCGATTTGCCGCCGCCTGACGCTCTGACGATTTCAGCGCCCCGCCACTGTACAGCGTCTGGTTCAGTTGCAAGCCCACGCTGCTGCTGTCGCGGTCGCTGTCATATTGCGTATAGGCCCCCTGCACCGAAACCGAAGGGCCGCGCGCCGCGCGCGCCCGCGCCACGGTCATTTCCGCAACGGTCACGTCATGCTGGGCCGCCAGAATCGCCGGATGGGTGCGCACCGCGATCGCGCGCGCCTCGTCCAGCGAAGCAGGCAGAACCGGCGCGGTGGGCGCGCTCGACAGATTTTGGGGATATTGCCCGGTCGCGGCCTTGTACGCCTCGCGCGCTACGGCAAGGCTGCCCTGCGCAGCCGCAAGATTACCACGTGATGCAGCCAGAAAGGATTCGGCCAGCGATACATCGGTGCGGGTCACTTCGCCGACTTCGAACCGGTCCTCTGCCGCGCGCAGCTGTTCCGAAATCAGCCGAACATTGCTTTCCCCCAGCGTCACGGTTTGCGAGGCGCTCAGAACATCCATATAGGCCTGAACCGCGTCCAAAAGCACGGATTGTTCGACATTCACCAGACCGGCGCGGGCTGACAGGACGCTTTCCTTGGCGATGTCGATTGCCAGCCTGCTGGCCCCACCGTCATAGACATTCATGCTCAGGTTCAGCGATGCAGACGCCGCCAGGCCGCTGGGGCCCTGCAACGGATCGCTGTAACCGGCGTTACCGATAAAGGCCAGAACAGGGCGCAAGGCCGCGATGCTTTGCGCAACGCCTTCATCCGCAGCGCGCAACAGCGCCCGGTTCTGTTCCAGAAGATTGCTGTTCTTATAGGCCAGGATCAACGTATCGGTCAGCGTTTCCGCCCGCCCCGCTGTTGCCGATGCGCCACTCAGGGCCGCGAATGCCAGCAGTCCGACAACCGCACCACGAAAACCTTTTTTCATCTGATCCTGCCTCTGCCTTCAAATCAATCCAGACCGATCGGGCCTGGAATACCCCTGTTACAGCGCCGGTCTTCCGATTTTCTCTGCGTCTAATGCGCAGATTTCAAAGCGAAAATTCTGCCTGCCGCTCAAATCCCGGCAATACCGGGGCCGTTGCGTTGAAGACAAAGCGCCAAGTCACTGTTTCGCCTATCATATACCCGATCCGGCAAAGCCCCAAGGCCCCTTCCATGAAAATTGCGGCGATGCGGCCTCCGGGCCGCAATTGCGCAATCAGAGCGGGAGGGATCTGCTCTGCGCCACCCTGCAGGATAATCACGTCATAGGGGCCATGCTTGGCCGATCCGGCGGCAAGATCGCCTTCGATCACCGCGGCATTGTCCGCCCCATGTTCTGACAGCGCAGTCTGTGCAGCCGCCGCCATCCCCGCATCCTGTTCGACAGCAACCACCGCTTCGGCCAGTTTCGCGATGACGGCTGTGGAATAGCCAAGCCCGCATCCGACATCCAGAACCATCTCGGTGGGCTGTATATCCAGCGCATCCAGCATCTTGGCCAGCGTGCGCGGATCCAGCACAACGCGCCCGCCCCCCAGCGGCACATGTTCGCCGATATAGGCAGTTTCGCGCAGCCCCGGTGGCACATATGCCTCACGCGGGACCGTCAGCATCGCGTCGATGGTCGGGTATTTGGTGACATCCGATGGCCGGACCTGTGTATCGACCATCATCCGGCGGCGGGTGGCATAATCTGTCATGGATGAAACTCTTGGTCTGAAAGCGATCGGCCTTGTCTTGCCACAGAAACATTGGCACGGCAACATCCGCATAGGTTTTCAGACGCTTGCACCGGCAATGACCTTGCGCTATGTCGGCGCAGCCTGGCGAGTTGGCGGAGTGGTTACGCAGCGGATTGCAAATCCGTGCACAGGAGTTCGATTCTCCTACTCGCCTCCAGGCGCCTCTATTGGCGCAACCGTCTGAAAATCATGTGGTTGACGCTACGTCGCCCCGCAATTGACAGTTGCGCAAGATCAATTTCCACACCAAATACTTTGACAATTGAGATGCGCCCGGTTTTTTACGGGACCCATGACTGTATGAATGGTATTGTTTTTGAGACATAAGATGCGACAGATCGCCCCGGATTGCCGCGAAGACCGTCACATCTTACAACCGCCACAGTTGGCGAGGACAACCACATCATGATGAAAATATTCAAACCGTTTCACCGCTTTGCGGCCATCGTGGTTGCGATTGCCATGGTGGTCTGGGTCGCCACGGGCGAGTTTTCCTCGGTCGGCAGCGCGCAGGCGGCGCCAGAGGAAACCGCATCCGGCAGCGCACCGCAGGCTGACCCGCACGATGCGCTGAAAACGGTCGCCTATGTTACACCCGTTCTCAGCGATCATGCCCGCGCCATCGTGGTGCCCGGCGAGACCGCACCGGACAAGCGGGTAACGCTGGTGGCCCGTTCCAGCGGCATCATCGCAAAGCTGAACGTGACGCAAGGCCAGCACGTCGAGCAGGATCAGGTGCTTGCCTCACTTGAAGGGGCCGATATCCTGGCCGCGGTCCATACTGCAGAAACCCTGCTGCAACAGCGCCAGCGCGAGGCCGAAGCCGCGGAAAAACTGTTCAAGCGCGGCGATTATCCGCAATTGCAGCTGGATGCCGCGCGCTCGGCGCTGGCGCAGGCGCAATCGCAACTGGAACAGGCGCAATCCGGGGCCGATCGGCTGAATGTGGTCGCGCCCTTTGGCGGCATCATGGATGATGTCATCGCCGAACAGGGCAGTTGGGTGCAGCCGGGTGCCGAAATCGGCACTTTGCTGTCGCTGGACCCCATGGTGATCACCTGCGACATCAGCGAAATCGACGTCGGTATCATCCGGGTCGGCAGCCAGGCGGATATCCGGCTGGCCGACGGGCAGAAGGTATCCGGCAAGATCCGCTATATCGGAAACGAGGCATCGCGTCAGACTCGCACCTATCCGGTCGAGATCGAGGTTCCCAATCCCCAGGGCGCGATCAGGTCGGGCATGACGGCCGAAGTCACATTGCGCGCCCCTGCCCTGCCAGCCGCCAACCTGCCGGCATCCGCCGTGATCCTGTCGGCGGATGGGGCACTGGCCGTGCGGGTGGTCGATCAGGGCGGCATCGCCGCATCGCTGCCGATCCAGGTGCTGGATGAAAACCGTGATGGCCTGATTGTTACCGGGTTGTCGAAAGACAGTCGCGTCATCGTGTCGGGGCAGGATCTGGTCAAGAATGGCGAGCGGGTGAACGCCGTCATTTCCAAGGGCGCGGGTGCCCAATAGCCATGAATATCGTCGAACTTGCCATTCGCAATACCCGGCTGACGCTCAGCCTGTTGCTGTTCTTGTTCATCACCGGCGCGATGGCCTATATTTCGATCCCCAAAGAGGCCGAGCCCGACGTCCAGATCCCCATCATCTATGTCAGCATGGGCTATCAGGGCATTTCTCCCGAAGACAGTGAACGCCTGCTGTTGCGGCCGATGGAAACCTCGCTGAAATCCATCTCGGGCATCAAGCAGATGACATCGACCGCCTATCAGGGTGGCGGCAACGTGCTGATCGAGTTTCAGGCGGGAACTGATCTGGACAAGGCCCTGGATGACGTGCGCAACAAGGTTCAGGATGCCAAGCGCGACCTGCCGCAGGGGGCCGACGAACCCACCGTAAACGAGGTCAATATCTCTGAATTCCCGGTGCTGGTCGTTACCCTGTCGGGCAATCTGCCCGAACGGGTTCTGTCCACCGCCGCGCGTGAATTGCGCGACCGCATCGAAGAGGTGCCCGGCGTTCTGGACGCCGCCCTGCAAGGCGTGCGCGACGATCTGGTCGAGATCGTGATCGATCCGGTGCGCCTGACATCTTATGGCGTGCGGCTGGATCAGCTTGTGGCGGGCGTCGGCGCCAATAACAGCCTGATCGCGGCCGGCGCGGTCGAAGGCGATGCCGGGCGTTTCGCAGTCAAGGTGCCGTCCTTGATCGAAACGGTCGAAGACGTGGCCAACCTGCCGGTCGTCTCAGACGGATCGGCCGTGGTGCGCGCCCGCGATATCGCCACGATTCAGGCCACCTATAAGGATGCCGAAACCATTACCAGGCTGGACGGCAAGCCCGCCGTCGCCATCGAGGTTTCCAAACGCACCGGCGCGAACCTGATCGAAACCGTCGACGCGGTCAAAGCCCTGTCGCAGGAATTCACTCAAAAACTGCCCGACGGGGTGACGCTGTCGTTCAGCCAGGACAAATCCACCTCTATCCGCCAGTTGCTGACGGATCTGCAAAACAGCGTGCTGACGGCTGTCATCCTGGTGTTCATCGTGATCCTGTATGCCCTGACGGGGCGGGCCTCGATCCTGATCGGTCTGGCGATCCCGGCATCGTTCCTTATGGGGATACTGGGCCTGTCGATGGCCGGGCTGACCGTCAACCTTGTGGTGCTGTTCAGCCTTATCCTGGCGGTGGGGATGCTGGTGGACGATGCGATCATCGTCACCGAATTCGCCGAACGCCGCATGTCCGAAGGCATGGACAAGCGCGAAGCTTTCGTTCTGGCCTCCAAACGGATGGCCGGTCCGGTCATCGCCGCCACGCTGACCCGCGTTGCCGCATTTTCGCCGCTGCTGTTCTGGCCGGGCATTGTGGGCGAGTTCATGAAATACATGCCGATCACCCTGATCGCCACCTTGTCGGCGTCAATGCTCTATGCGCTGGTGTTCACCCCCACACTGGGCGCGCTGATCGCCAAGCCGGTCAAGGAAACCAAGGCCGCACGCGACGGCGCCTATATGTGGGTCGTCAACCGCGCCATCCGCCATCCGTTCATCGTGCTGTCGGTGGCGCTGGCCATGCTGGTTGCGGTGCCGGTGGCCTATGGCAAATACGGCAAGGGGGTTGAATTCTTCCCCGATGTCGAACCCGATTACGGCCTGCTTTATGTTCATGCCCGCGGCAATCTGTCGATCGACGAAAAAGACACCCTGGTCCGCCAGGCCGAGGCCCGGATACTGGGCTGGCCCGGCATCACCTCGGTCTATACCCGCGTGGGCAAGGCCAGCGGCGGTGGCAATGAAGTCGCCGAAGATGTGGTTGGCGTCATCCAGTACGAATTCGCAGACTGGCGCGAACGCAAGGGCGCGAATGACATTCTGGCCGACCTTCGTATTGCCATGTCCGGTATTCCCGGCGCGCTGATCGAGGTTTCGGTGCCGCAGGCCGGCCCGCCCACCGGCAAGGCCATCCAGATCGAGCTGAGCGCCGACAACCCCGTGGCCCTGCCCGATGTCGCGCGATCGGTGGCGGCCAAGCTGGCCGAAACGCCGGATGTGATCGACATATCCGACGGTCTGCCACCGCCGGGCGTGGATTGGGAACTGGTGGTGGATCGCTCGGAAGCCGCGCGCTATGGCGTGGCCCCGGCCTCGGTGGGGGCGGTGGTGCAATTGGTGACAGGCGGGCTGAAACTGACCGATTTCCGCCCTGCAGGGTCGGATGACGCGGTTGATATCCGCCTGCGCCTGCCCGAAAACCGGCGCACCGTGACCGCGCTGGACGATCTGCGGGTTGAAACCGCTGCGGGCTCGGTGCCGATCATGAATTTCGTGGATCGCAACCCGGTTCCATCAACCGGCACACTGACACGCATCGACGCGCGCCGCACCGTGACAGTCGAGGCCGGCATTCGCGAAGGCGTGCAGGCCGATGCCGTGCGTCAGGCCATTACCGCCCAGCTTGAGGCCGCCAATCTGGATCAATACGGCGTGCGCTGGAAACTGGCCGGTGAAGATGAGGAACAAAAAGAAGCAGGCGCCTTCCTGGCCAAGGCCTTTGGCGCCGCGCTGTTCCTGATCTTCGTGGTGCTGCTGGCGCAGTTCAACAATTTCGTATCGGTGGGGCTGGTGCTGTCGGCGGTGGTCTTGTCCACCATCGGCGTGTTCCTGGGGCTGTTGATTATGGGCCAGCCCTTTGGCGTGGTCATGACCGGCATCGGCATCATCGCGCTGGCGGGCGTGGTGGTGAACAACAATATCGTTCTGATCGACACCTATGACCACCTGCGCCGCGAAGGCATGGACAAGCTAGAGGCAATCCGCGAAACCTGTCGTGAACGCGCGCGCCCCGTGGTGCTGACCGCGCTGACCGCCATCCTGGGGGTTCTGCCGATCGCGTTCGGGCTGAACCTGGAACTGATGTCGCATGAAACGACCTTTGGCGCGCCATCCACCCAGTGGTGGATTTCGCTGTCCAGCGCCATCGTGTTCGGGCTGGCGTTTTCCACGGTTCTGACGCTGATCGTCACGCCATCGCTGCTGATGATCGTCACCCGCTCGAACAAGCGCGAGAATGCCGACCGCGGCGGCAAACTGATCCGCCTGCCCGGCCGCAAACCCAAACCGGCCGCCGAATAGCATCCTTGTGCCCTGCCGGGCTTGTCAGCCGGGCGGGGCTTGCCTATGGCTTGGGCCAGACATCATGATGGGCCGCGCGTGTTTCTTTACCGAATTGCAATCAGTCTGGTCGCCCCGTTTCTTGTGCTGCGTCTGGCGCTGCGGGACGGGCGCGCCGCCCTTCGCGAACGCCTGGCGCTGACCCCCGATACCCATGACGGCCAGCGGCGCGGGCCGGTTCTGTGGCTGCATGCGGCCTCGAACGGCGAACTGACCGCCGCGCGCGGATTGATCGACGCACTGCTGGCCCTTGATCCGCGGCTGCGCCTGATCATCACCTGCAACAGCATCACCGGGCGCGACCTGGCCATGGGCTGGGCGCTGGCGCGCACCGATATACGGCTGGCGCCGCTGGATTTGCGCCCGGTGCTGCGCCGGTCCATCGCGCGGTGGCAGCCTGATGCTCTGATCCTGATCGAAAATGAACTCTGGCCCAACCGCATGGTCCTGATGCAGCGCCTGTCGCGCCCCGTTATCGTGGTATCGGCGCGAATGTCGGCCAGAAGTGCCGCGAACTGGGCGCGTCTGCCGGGCCTGTCGCGGCGCGTGATGGAAAGCATCGCCTATCTGTCGGCACAAGATAGCGCGTCAGAGCGTCACCTGCTGGCGCTTGGCCTGCCCGAAACCGCCCTTGGCCCGGTTTTGAACCTGAAGACTGACACGGCGGCGGGCGCGGCCGATGCCCGGGTTCTGGCGCAACTGCGACCCGGTTTCGAGCGGGCCAGAACGGTGCTGGCGGCCTCGACCCATGATGGTGAGGAAACGCTGGTGCTGCGCGGCTTCGCGGCGGCGCTGGCGAAACGCCCCGGGCTGAAGCTGATCCTGGCCCCCCGCCACCCCCAGCGGCGTGACGAGATCCTGCGCCTGATCGACCGCAACGGGCTGCGCGCCGCGATCCGATCGCAGGGTCAGGTGCCGGATGCGCAAACACAGGTCTTTCTGGCCGATACCCTGGGCGAGATGCCGCTGTGGTATGAATTGGCCGGGGTTGTGTTTGTCGGCGGTTCGCTGGTGCCGCGCGGCGGGCATACACCGTTTGAACCGGCCGCCCATGGCTGCGCCCTGCTGCATGGCGCGCATGTGGAAAATTTTGCTGACAGTTTCGCCGCTCTTGATGCCGCGGGGGCCGCGATCACCGTCGCGGGCGCGGATGACATTACCGCGGCCCTGCTGTTGCTGGATCACGACAAGATCGCCGATATGGTGGCACGCGCAGCGCCGGTGATGACCGCATTGCGCGACGGCCCCGGCCTGCGCCCCCTGTTGGACCGGCTGCGCCTTCTGACAGGAATCGCACAGGGCTGACCGGCACGGCTTTGCCATTTTGCTGACGTCTTTCTATTGTATTATCTGCAATGAAGTGACAGCATTTGCACAATGGATTGATCAACCGGGCCAAAGACCCGGCATATGATATGAGCGAGCGAACGTGAGCCTGGAAAAGTCGTCCCAATCGCCGGTGCGGTCCGGCCAGACGACCGAAACCGATCCGCGCACCCAGATGGCGGCGCTGTGCTTTCGTGTTCTGCGTGACAATCCGCAGGTTCTGCTGATCACCAGCCGCGATACCGGGCGATGGGTCATCCCCAAGGGCTGGCCGGTCGACGGCAAGGCACCAGCCGATTCAGCGGCGCAGGAAGCCTGGGAAGAAGCTGGCGTCGTGGGAAAGGTTTATGACACGGTGGTGGGCCTGTATTCCTATGACAAAGTGCTGGAACCGGGCAGCACCTTGCCCTGTATGGTCGCGGTCTTCCCGTTGCGGGTCAAACGTCTGGCGGCTGACTTTCCCGAAAAAGGCGAACGTCGCTTGAAATGGTTTTCACCCCGCAAGGCGTCGGCGCGGGTTCAGGAACCCGAACTGGCGCATATCCTGGAAAATTTCGATCCGCGCCCGTTTCGGTGATGGCCTGTCCGGTCCGCACTTTGTAAATCCGTTACAAATGCCTATCTTGGTTTCAAATGATCGCAAGGGGTGCCCATGATCCGCTATGCGCTGAAATGTGCCGAAGGTCACCAGTTCGAAAGCTGGTTTCAATCTGCTGACGCTTTTCAAAAGCTGCAAACCGGCAGCCTGTTGTCTTGCGCGGTTTGCGGCGGCACCGGCGTTGAAAAGGATCTGATGGCGCCACATGTCGGCGCCCCGACACGCAGCGAACGCGCCCTGACCGGGCCTGCCTCGCCCGCGCAGCAGGCGCTGGCAGAATTACGCCGCAAGATCGAGGACAACGCCGATTATGTCGGTGACAGCTTCGCGGCCGAGGCCCGGCGCATCCACTTGGGCGAGGCCCCCGAGCGGATGATCTATGGCGAGGCCAAACCGGCCGAGGCCCGCGCCCTGCTGGAGGACGGCGTGCCCGTTGCCCCCTTGCCCTTTGCACCCGGCCGCAAAGCCA
Source organism: Actibacterium sp. (assembly GCF_055134745.1). Classification (NCBI taxonomy): domain Bacteria; kingdom Pseudomonadati; phylum Pseudomonadota; class Alphaproteobacteria; order Rhodobacterales; family Roseobacteraceae; genus Actibacterium; species Actibacterium sp. The sequence continues at coordinate 10,733 of NZ_JBSRVX010000035.1, read as the reverse complement.
ATTAAGGATATCCCATGACCCCCCTCATTACCGGCGCGAACCGCGGCATAGGCTTGCAGATGTTGACGGATTATGCAGCCCAAGGCCCGGCCATCGGCACGGCACGCGGCAATCATCCGGTGGTGGCCGGGGCCGATTGGCAGCGGCTGGATGTCACCGACCCACAATCGCACAAGGCGCTGGCGCGCGCGCTGTCGGGCCGGCGCATCGACCTGATCGTATGCAATGCCGGGGTCTATCTGGACAAGGGGCAGGTGCTGGAAACCGGCTATCCCCCTGATATGTGGGCACGGATGTTCGCAACCCATGTCACGGGTGTGTTTCTGACGGTGCAGAACCTGCTGCCCAATCTGGCATTGTCCGACACACCGAAAATCGCGATCATTTCATCGCAGATGGGGTCCGATACCCGCGCGCCTGGCGGGTCGTATATCTATCGCGCCTCAAAGGCGGCGGCGCTGAACCTGGGCCGCAATCTGGCCACTGATCTGAAACCGCGCGGCATTGCCGTGGGTATCTATCACCCCGGCTGGGTGCAGACCGAAATGGGCGGCGCATCGGCGGAAATCACACCCCAACAGGCCGCCGCAGGGCTGCGCGCGCAGTTTGCCGCGCTGTCGCTGGCCAATACCGGCTGTTTCAAAACCTGGGACGGCCAGGACCACCCGTTCTGACCCGCACCCGTGGCATACCCCCCTTGACCCACTTGCCCTTGCCCGGCGCTTGACCTAACACAGGCCGCAACTGAAAAAGGCACAGAGGCTGTCATGCCGCTTCTCGTTATGAAATTCGGCGGCACGTCTGTCGCCGATCTGGATCGCATTAAGAACGCCGCCCAAAAGGTGAAGCGCGAGGTTGACCGTGGCTATGACGTGATCGTCATCGTCTCGGCGATGTCGGGCAAGACCAATGAGCTGGTCGGCTGGGTCGAAAGCACCTCGCCGCTGTTTGATGCGCGCGAATATGATGCGGTCGTGTCGTCGGGCGAAAACGTCACCGCCGGGCTGATGGCGCTGACCTTGCAGGAAATGGACGTGCCGGCGCGCAGCTGGCAGGGCTGGCAGGTGCCGCTGAAAACCACTTCCGCCCATTCGTCCGCCCGGATCGAGGAAATCCCCCGCGCCAATATCGACGCGAAGTTCGCCGAAGGTATGAAGGTGGCCGTGGTCGCCGGCTTTCAGGGCATCAGCGCCGAAGGCCGGATCACCACGCTGGGCCGGGGCGGATCGGATACCACCGCCGTGGCCTTTGCCGCCGCTTTCGGGGCCGAACGCTGCGACATCTATACCGATGTGGACGGCGTCTATACCACAGATCCCCGCATCGAGGACAAGGCGCGCAAGCTGGACAAGATCGCCTTCGAGGAAATGCTGGAACTGGCGTCCCTGGGGGCCAAGGTTCTGCAAACCCGTTCCGTCGAACTGGCGATGCGTTATAAGGTGCGCCTGCGGGTGCTGTCGAGCTTTGAGGAAAATACCGAAACTTCGGGCACGCTGGTGTGCGACGAGGAGGAAATCATGGAACAGAATATCGTATCCGGTGTCGCCTATTCCCGCGAAGAGGCAAAAATGACGCTGACAGCGGTCGAGGATCGGCCCGGCATCGCCGCCGCAATCTTCGGTCCACTGGCCGAAGCAGGTGTGAATGTCGACATGATCGTGCAGAACATCAGCGAGGAAGGGCGCACCGACATGACCTTTTCCTGCCCGATCAATCTGGTCGGACGCGCCCAATCCGCGATAAACAAGGCCCGCGACCGGGGCGAAATCGCCTTTGGATCGCTGGTCGCCGATACCGATGTCGCCAAGGTTTCGGTCGTGGGCATCGGTATGCGCAGCCATACCGGCGTTGCCAGCACGATGTTCCGCGCGCTCGCCCAGGAAGGTATCAACATCAAGGTCATTGCAACCTCTGAGATAAAGATATCCGTGCTGATCGACCGGAAATATATGGAACTTGCCGTGCAAGCCCTTCATGATGTGTTCGGACTGGATAAAGCAGCCTGAAATTGGGGGCAAATGCCCGAGACAAGTGAAAGCGAAAGCCGCAAACTGCTGGGCCGTTTGCGCGATGTGATGGCCGAACCCGCCGCCGGGCAGGAGCGGCTGGACCGTATTACACATCTGATTGCAGATTCGATGCATACCGAAGTGTGCTCGATCTATCTGTTTCGCGATTCCGAAACGCTGGAACTTTGTGCAACCGAAGGGCTGAAAGCTGAATCCGTGCACCAGACCCGGTTGCGGGTCGGCGAAGGTCTGGTCGGGCGCGTGGCGCGCACGGCAACCGCCGTGAACACCGGCAATGCTCCCGCCGAAAAAGGCTTTCGCTATATGCCCGAAACCGGCGAGGAAATCTATTCGTCCTTTCTGGGGGTGCCGATCCAGCGTCTGGGCGAACGCCTGGGCGTGCTGGTCGTGCAATCCAAACGGGCGCGAGAATATTCCGCAGATGAGGTTTACGCGCTGGAAGTTGTCGCCATGGTTCTGGCCGAGATGACCGAACTGGGCGCCTTTGTCGGCGAAGGCGCGGCCCTGTCGGCGCTGCATCAACGCCCGGCCAATTTTCATGGCACCAGTGCACAGGAAGGCGCGGCCGAAGGCCATGTCTGGCTGCATGAACCCCGTGTCGTTGTCACCAATCTGGTGGCCGACGATACCGAAAGCGAAAAGGACCGCCTGACCGGCGCGCTGAATCAATTGCGCCTGTCGCTGGATGATATGCTGAACATCGCTCGCACGGGCGATCACGAGCAATTGCAGGTGATGGAAGCCTATCGCATGTTCGCCAATTCGCCCGGCTGGATCCGGCGGATGGAAGAGGACATCGCCCGCGGCCTGTCGGCCGAAGCGGCTGTTGAAAAGGAACAATCTGCCAACCGCGCCCGGATGCAGACCGTGCCCGATCCCTATCTGCGCGAACGCCTGCATGATCTGGACGATCTGTCGAACCGGCTGCTGCGCATCCTGACCGGGCAAGGGTCCGAAACGGGGGCCGAGATGCCGGAAAACCCGATACTGGTGGCGCGCAATATCGGGCCGGCCGAATTGCTGGCCTATGGGCGCACGCTCAAGGGTGTCGTGCTGGAGGACGGATCCGTTGGCAGCCATGCCGCCATCGTGGCCCGTGCGCTGGCGATTCCGCTGGTGATCAATGCCAAGCAGATCACCACCGAGGCCCTGAACGGTGACACGATCCTGGTCGACGGCGATCGCGGTGTGGTGCACCTGCGCCCCGAAGAGGCCGTCGCCGCCGCCTTTCGCGACAAGACCGCAATGCACGCCAAGGCGCAGGAACGCTATGCCTCGATCCGGGAAAAGCCCTGCGAAACCCTGGATGGAAGCCATATAACCCTGCTGATGAATGCCGGCTTGATGGCCGATCTGCCCTCGTTGAAGGGTTCGGGCGCCGAAGGGGTTGGCCTGTTTCGCACAGAATTGCAGTTCCTGCTGCGCAACAAGGTGCCCCGCCGCGACGAACTGGCGGCGCTCTATGCGCGCGTCATGGATGCGGCGCAAGACAAGCCGGTGACCTTCCGCACGCTGGATATCGGGTCAGACAAGGTGCTGCCCTATATGAAACCGCAGGACGAACCCAACCCCGCGATGGGCTGGCGGGCAATTCGCGTGGGGCTGGACAAGGTCGGCGTGATGCGGATGCAGTTGCAGGCCCTGATCCGGGCCGCGAACGGGCGGCCGCTGCATGTGATGTTTCCCTTCGTGGCGCAGTTCGAAGAATTCACCGCCGCCCGCGATCACCTGCTGCGCGAAATCGACCGCGAGGAAAAACTGGGCCATGCCCTGCCCGCTTCGGTGCGCATCGGCGCGATGCTGGAGACCCCCAGCCTGGCCTTTGCACCACGCCAGTTCTTTGAGCTGGCCGATTTCATATCCATCGGCGGCAATGACCTGAAACAGTTCTTTTTTGCGGCCGACCGTGAAAACGAACGGGTGCGCCGGCGCTATGACACGCTGAATGTCAGCTATCTGACCTTTTTGCAGCGCGTGGTCGATCGCTGCGATGACGCGGGTACCCCGCTATCATTCTGCGGCGAAGATGCCGGCCGCCCGATCGAGGCATTGTGCTTTGCCGCCATCGGCTTTCGCTCGCTGTCAATGCGCCCGGCCTCGATCGGGCCGGTCAAGCACCTGCTGCGCCGGGTCGATCTGCGCGATGCCCGCGCCGTTATTGATACGGCGCGCGACAGCGGCGCCCAGTCGGTTCGCGCTGCGGTGATGGACTGGATGCGCGGTCAGGATTGGGTGACCTGACGCCACGGCGCAGCGACCGGATAGCATCAGCTTTGGCATCCAATTTCCTGTAAATAAACGATATTGGCGATGCCCGGCGCGATCAGGCCGCCGTCCCCTTGTTGCGCAGACGGGGTTGCATCCGGTCACGTAACGCTTCGATCAGATCAGCCTGGGGCCGGCCACTGTCACGGGCCAGGGCCTTCAGCCCGAACCGGATATGCGCCATTTCCTGATAATAGCGCGCGAAAATCATGTTGATCGCCGCCCCCGACATGGCCCCCAGAACCGGCACGGTCTGCGCCGCCAGTTTCTGCCCCAGCGCGGCCGCCAGGCGCGGGGCCACGCGTGCAATCATGCCATGCACCGCCGGACCGGTCAGCGTGACCCGCGCAGTCAGGAAGCCCAGATCGGCAGCATCGTCGCGCATCAATGGCCCGGCGGCGGCAAAGACCTGCAGACATTCCGCCTGCACGTCATCATCGGCCGGGTCAAACCCGTATTGCGTGGCTATGCCCTGAATTGCCCGCATCAGAACCGTGGTCGTGATCGGCAATTCAGCCAGTGCCGTAGGCAAGCCGCCAAAGCCGCCCGCCGCCCCCATGGTTGCGGCGGCAATCGTGGTCTGGCGCGCGGTTCCATCGGGCAATCGCCCGCCCCGGCTGCGGGCGGCAGCATTCAGCGCGGCGCGCAGGGCGGCCTCGGTCGCGGCTTCCAGCCGGTCCTTTATCGTATCCGGCAGGCGCTCCAGCAAATTCTCGGCCTGCCCGCCCACCAAGCCAAGCACCCGCATACCGGGACCGGACGCCTGGCGATAGCGCCGCGCCAGCGCATCAAGCGCCACCTCAGGCTCTGTTGTCACGATAAGTTCTGTGCCAGTCATCGACATGCCCCACGCTTTGCATATGCCAAACATGGGGCCGTGCCGTGCCCTGCGCAAGCATCCTCAGACGGCGCGCCGCACCTTGCCGCGTACACCGCGCCATGCGCCATCGATCAGATCATAGCCCAGAACCCGGTCGGGATTGGTCGGTGGAGGCATCACCACACCATTCAGCCGCACGAAGCCGAAGCGCCCGTAATAGGGCGCATCGCCCACCAGCATCACCCGCGCCCAGCCCAGCGCCGCGGCGCGTTCCAACGTGACCTGGATCAGCAACGCCGCCAGACCTTCGCCCTGATGCGTGGGGTGCACGGCCACCGGGCCCAGCAAAAGCGCGTCATGTTTGCCCACCCGCACCGGCCAATAGCGAATTGCCCCGGCGAGGCTCCCGTCAGAATCGCGCGCCACCATGCACAGATCAGCCACCGGCGGCACGTCATCGCGCAACCGATACGACGACAGCGCAGTGCGCCCCGGCGCAAAGCACAGGTCGAACAGGGCCTCGACCTCCCACCAGTCGGCGGGGGTTTCGGTCTGAAGCGTGATGTCCTGTCTCACCCCTGCCCGATCCTTTGTTCGGTTTTTTCTGGAAACGCCCCTAGCACGCGGCTAGCTGTTGGGCAAACAAGACCCGGAGCCAGCAACATGTTTTATCGCCCCGAACAGGGCCACGGTTTGCCGCATAACCCGTTCAACGCCATTGTGGCGCCCCGGCCCATCGGCTGGATTTCAACGCGCGACGCCGATGGGATAGACAACCTGGCGCCCTATTCGTTTTTCAATGCGGTGGCCTATGTGCCGCCGCAGGTCATGTTCGCCTCGACCACCGCCAAGCCTGACCGTCACGGAACCAAGGACAGCGTGGCCAATATACGCGAAACCGGCGTGTTTTGCGTGAATATCGTCGAATATGCGATGCGGGATGCGATGAACCGTACATCGGCGGCCTTGCCGCGCGGGGCGGATGAATTCGCCGCGGCCGATATCGCGCGCGCGCAATGCGACACCATCGCCTGTTCGCGCGTGGCCCATGCCCCGGCCAGCCTGGAATGCCGCCTGACGCAGATCGTGCCGCTTGCAGGCGAGGCGAATTTCGTGGTTTTCGGCCAGGTCACAGGCATCCATCTGCGCGACGATTGCCTGACTGATGGCCGTTTTGACGTGCTGAAATTCCAGCCGTTGGCGCGGCTTGGCTATAACGACTATACCGCCGTCACCGATCTGTTCAGCCTGAAACGCCCCTAATGGCCCGCGCCAAGAATGCCGGTGCGCACCGAATAATTGGTGGCGATCTGGTAATCGGGGTCGTCATCCGAATCCACCATCAACTGCCCCGCCCGCGCCAGCAGGCTGTGGCAATCGCGGCTCAGATGGCGCAATTGCACCTGCTTGCCGGCGGCCTCGTACTTGGCGGCCACGTTTTCGATGGCGGTCAACGCCGATTGGTCCGCCACGCGGCTGTCGGCAAAATCTATGACCACGCGGGCCGGGTCGCTTTGCGGCTGGAACAGTTGAATGAACCCTTCGGCCGACCCAAAGAACAGCGGCCCCTGTATCTGGTAAACACGGGCGCCTTCAGGCGTGTCATAGGTTTTCGCGTGAATGCGCTTGGCATTGGTCCAGGCATATTCCAGCGCCGACACGATGACCCCCACCACCACCGCGATGGCCAGATCGGTGACAACGGTCGTGATCGTCACCAGCACGATCACCAGCGCATCAGTCAGCGGGATCTTCCGCATGATCTTGAACGATTGCCAGGCAAAGGTGCCGATCACCACCATGAACATCACCCCCACCAGCGCGGCCAGCGGTATCTGTTCGATCAGCGGGCTGGCCACCAGAATGAACAGCAGCAAAAACAGCGCCGCCGAAATGCCCGACAGCCGCATCCGACCGCCCGATTTGACGTTGATCATCGACTGGCCGATCATTGCACAGCCGCCCATGCCGCCAAAGAACCCGGTCACCACATTGGCCGTGCCCTGGGCGATGCATTCCTGCGATGCGCCGCCGCGCTTGCCGGTGATCTCGCCCACCAGGTTCAGGGTCAGCAGGCTTTCGATCAGGCCGATCGCGGCCAGGATCAGCGCATAGGGCGCAATGATTTCCAGCGTTTGCAGGTTCAGCGGCACGCCCGGAAAATGGAACTGCGGCAAGCCGCCCTTGATGGACGCCATATCGCCCACCCGCGGCACGTCGATGCCGAACGCGATCACCAGCCCGGCGATGATCCCGATACCGGCCAGCGGCGCAGGGATGGCCCGTGTCAGTTTCGGCATGCCCCAGATGATGACCATCGTCGCCACGACCAGTGCCAGCATCGTCACCAGCGGCCAGCCCGTCATCCATTGGCCATCCGCCTTGAACTGCGTCATCTGCGCCAGGAAAATGACGATCGCCAGCCCGTTGACAAAGCCCAGCATCACCGGATGCGGCACCAGGCGGATGAACTTGCCCAGCCTGAATACCCCGGCCAGCACCTGCAAAATACCCATCAGCACCACGGTGGCGAACAGATATTCCACCCCGTGATCCGCCACCAGCGCCACCATCACCACCGCCAGCGCCCCGGTCGCCCCCGAGATCATCCCAGGCCGCCCGCCGATCAGTGCGGTGATCAGCCCGACCATGAAGGCCGCATACAGCCCGACCAGCGGATGCACCCCGGCCACAAAGGCAAAGGCCACCGCCTCGGGCACCAGCGCCAGCGCGACGGTCAGCCCCGACAGGATTTCGGTCTTGATGCGCGCAGGCGTCAGCCCCTGCGGCGACATCGACAGATCGGACAGCGGGTAACGGTCGACAAAGGCGGCAAGAAGGGATCGGGCCACGGGCATTCCTGATATATGGATCGGTTTGATTGCGTCTGCGGTCCTATCCCATACAGGCGCCGGTGAAAACCACCGAACCGGCATGGCGCGAATGAAATTGGTCCCGAACCTTATCAGCCGCTTTCAATCACAGGGCGAGCCGTGCAAACTGATCCCGCAACACAGGCACAGGGGCAGACATGGCACGGATGATCGGGGTAATCGGCGGATCGGGCGTATATGATATCGACGGGCTGGCCGATGCGCGCTGGCAGCGGGTTGAAACACCCTGGGGGCCACCGTCGGATGAAATTCTGACCGGCACCCTGGGCGATATGCCCATGGCCTTTGTGCCACGTCACGGGCGCGGGCATGTGCATGCGCCGTCGGCGGTGCCTTATCGCGCCAATATCGACGCGCTCAAACGGCTGGGTGTGACGGATGTGGTGTCGGTATCGGCCTGCGGTTCCTTCCGCGAAGATTTCGCGCCGGGCGATTTCGTGATCGTCGATCAATATATCGACCGCACCTTCGCGCGTGAAAAATCGTTCTTTGGCACCGGCTGTGTCGCGCATGTCAGCCTGGCCCATCCCACCTGCCCCAGCCTGTCGGCGGCCTGCGCCACGGCGGCGCGCGCAAGCGGCGTGACGGTGCATGACACCGGCACCTATCTGGCGATGGAGGGGCCGCAGTTTTCAACGCTGGCGGAATCGAAACTGTATCGGGATGTCTGGGGCTGTGACGTGATCGGCATGACCGGCATGCCCGAGGCCAAACTGGCCCGCGAGGCAGAGCTTTGCTATGCCTCGGTCGCGATGATCACCGATTATGACAGCTGGCACCCCGATCACGGCGCGGTCGATATCACCCAGATCATCGCCACGATGCACCACAATGCCGACAAGGCCCGCGCCCTGATCGCCCGCCTGCCCGCGCTGCTGGCCCCCTGCGCGGCGGGCTGCGATCACGCGCTGGACCACGCAATCCTGACCGCGCCCGACAAACGTGATCCGGCCCTGCTGGCGCGGCTGGATGCGGTGGCAGGGCGGGTGTTATAGGCGATATCAATCGCCATTCTGGTGATCTTTCAGGAACCCGCGTATGAACCCGCGGATTTCGCGCGCGGCGCTGGTATCCATGTCGTTGCACAATTGCACAAAGGCGTCGCGATCGTCCTTATCCAGCCGCAAAACCAGCTGGCTGTTCTTCTTTCCTGTCTTTTTTTCGGCCTTCTTGGTCACGATAGCGGCATTCCGGTTCCTTGACTTTCAAAAAACGTATATACATCTGATATTATACGTTACGACACTTTACGTTTCATCCGACAGGAAAGATACGAAAATGATCCTTCAGGCCGCGCGCTCCATGCTGGTTCAAGACCAGATGGACTGGAACAAACCCCACCTGAACTGGGTGCCCGAATGGCACTATCGGCTGTTTCGGCTGGTCAAACGCTAGGCTGTCCGCAAGCCGTGCCTTGTATCGGGGCGTTGTATCCGCCAGACAGGGCGTGCCCCTGTCGAAGGTTGTTTGAATGCTGACTCAGCCAACTGTCAAAAACTATATCCGCACCATTGTCGATTTCCCGCATGAAGGCATCCTGTTTCGCGATGTCACCACGCTGTTCGCCGATCCACGCGGTTTTCGCATGTGTATCGACCAGATGCTGCATCCCTATGCCGGACAGCGCATCGACAAGGTTGTCGGGCTGGAGGCGCGCGGCTTCATAATCGGCGGCGCGATTGCCCATCAGTTATCGGTCGGCTTCGTTCCGATCCGCAAGAAGGGCAAACTGCCCGGCACCACGATCAGCCAGGATTACAAGCTGGAATATGGCGACGCGATCGTCGAAATTCATGATGACGCGATCCAGCCGGGCGAAACGGTGTTGCTGGTCGATGATCTGCTTGCCACGGGCGGCACCGCCGAGGCGGGTATTCGCCTGGTCGAACGGCTGGGCGGCAATATCCTGGGGTGCAGCTTCATCGTCGATCTGCCCGACCTTGGCGGGCGCGCCAGGCTGGAAGCGATGGGCATGGACGTTCAGGCCTTATGCGCCTTTGACGGGCTGTGACCGCTATGGCTGCAGCAGCGCGCGCGCGGCGGCGCGGGCGGCGTCGGTAATGGTGTCGCCCGACAGCATGCGGGCAATCTCGTCTATACGGTGATCGTCATCTATCGGGATGACCGATGACAGGGTCATGCCATCCTCCACCCGCTTGGTGACCCGCCAGTGATGCGCCCCGCGCGCGGCCACCTGCGGGCTGTGGGTCACAACCAGAACCTGCCCGCCTTTGGCAAGCGCCTCCAGCCGCCTGCCCACGGCATCGGCAGTTGCCCCGCCCACCCCACGGTCGATTTCATCGAAGATCATTGTCAGCCCGGTGGCGCTGCGCGTCAGGCAGACCTTCAGCGCCAGCAAAAACCGCGATAATTCCCCACCCGACGCGATCTTGTTCAGCGGCCCAGACGGCGCGCCGGGATTGGTGGCAACGGTAAAGGTCACCGCATCACAGCCATCCGGGCCTGAATCGGCGGCGGTGATTTCGGTGGAAAACACCGCCCTCTCCATCTTCAGCGGGGCAAGTTCCGCCGCCATCGCACTATCCAAGGCAAGGGCAGCCGTCCGGCGCTGGTCCGACAAGCCGCGCGCGACGGTATCATAATGCGTCTGCGCCGTATCCAGCACCTTTTTGAGGGCCGTCAGATCGGCGGCCCCGGCATCAAGCGCGGCCAGACGCGCCCGCAGTTCATTGGCGAACCCGCCCAGATCATCGGGCAGAACGT